>BBBL01000188.1 GCA_001311545.1 Thermus kawarayensis JCM 12314
CCCACCCGGAGGAGGCGGCGGGCCAGGGCGTAGCCCGTGAGGGGGCGGAAAAGGCCCAGGAAAAGGGTGGCCAAGGCCGGGAGGAGCAGGGCCGAGAGGGGCGTTTTGGAAAGCTCCACCCCGCCTTTAAAGCCGATGGCGAAGAGGAGGTAGATGGAAAGGGCGGTGTAGAGGGCCTCGGGAAAGGCGAGGTCGCTCTTAAGCACCGGGCCAGGGCCCCCAGGAAGAAGGCCAGGACCATGGGGGAAAGGAGGTTAAGGCGCAAAAGCTCCAAGGTGTCCATCCCCTTACCTTTACAATCCCGGGAGGGGCTTTTACAATCCGGTACGATGGCGCCGTTGGTAGGCCTCATCATGGGTTCCCGCTCGGACTGGGAGACCATGCGCCATGCGGCGGAGACCCTGGAGGCCCTAGGCATCCCCTACGAGGTGCGCGTGGTCTCCGCCCACCGCACCCCGGACCTCATGGCCGAGTACGCCAAGACCGCCGAGGAGAGGGGCTCATGGTCCTCATCGCCGGGGCCGGGGGGGCGGCCCACCTCCCCGGGATGACCGCTGCCCACACGCCTCTTCCCGTCCTCGGGGTCCCCGTGGAAAGCCGGGCCCTAAAGGGCCTGGACTCCCTCCTCTCCATCGTCCAGATGCCCGCGGGGGTCCCCGTAGGCACCCTGGCCATCGGGAAGGCGGGGGCGGTGAACGCAGCCCTTCTTGCCGCAAGCATCGTGGGCCTCAAGTACCCCGAGGTGATGGAGCGCCTCAAGGCCTACCGCCAGGCCCAGACCGAGGCGGTCCTCGCCCACCCCGACCCCAGGGAGGGGCATGATCGGCGTCCTGGGCGGGGGGCAGCTGGGGCGGATGCTGGCCCTTGCGGGTTACCCCTTGGGGCTTTCCTTCCGCTTCCTGGACCCTTCCCCCGAGGCCTGCGCCGGGCAGGTGGGGGGGCTGGTGGTGGGGGCTTCTCGGACGAGGAGGCCCTTTCCCGCTTCGCCCAGGGGCTTTCCCTCGCCACCTACGAGTTTGAGAACGTGCCCGTGGAGGTGGTCCACCTCCTCGCGGAAAAGCTTCCCGTCTACCCCCCGCCCAAGGCCCTGGAGGTGGCCCAGGACCGCCTAAAGGAAAAGCGCTTCTTCCAGGGCCTCGGGGTGCCCACGCCCCCCTTCCACCCCGTGGACGGGCCAAAGGACCTGGAGGAGGGCCTGAAGCGGGTGGGCCTTCCCGCCCTCCTCAAGACCAGGCGGGGGGGCTACGACGGCAAGGGGCAGGTTCTGGTGCGCACGGAGGGGGAGGCCCGGGAAGCCCTCCTGGCCTTAGGGGGAAAAGGGGTGATCCTCGAGGGCTTCGTTCCCTTTGACCGGGAGGTCTCCCTCCTCGCCGTGCGGGGGCGGGGCGGGGAGGTGGCCTTCTATCCTTGGTGGAGAATCACCACCGGGGAGGGGTCCTCAGGCTCTCCCTGGCCCCGGCCCCCGGGGCCTCCGAGGCCTTGCAGGGGAAGGCGGAGGCCTACGCCCTGAGGGCCATGGAAGCCCTGGACTACGTGGGCGTCCTAGCCTGGAGTTCTTCCAGGTAGGGGAGGAACTCCTCTTCAACGAGATGGCCCCCCGGGTGCACAACTCCGGCCACTGGACCATAGAGGGGGCGGAGACGAGCCAGTTCCAAAACCACCTCCGGGCCATTCTAGGCCTCCCCTTGGGGAGCACCGCCCCAAGGGGGCACAGCGCCATGGTGAACCTCATCGGGTGGAAACCCGACTTCGCCGAGGTCCTTAAGGTGGAAGGGGCCCACCTGCACTGGTACGGCAAGGCGGTGCGCCCCGGGCGCAAGGTGGGGCACATCACCCTGAGGCGGGATAATCTGAAGGCGCTAAGGGAGGGGCTCGCCCGGCTCGCCCCCCTGGCCGGGTTGCCCTGGGAGGAGCGCCTCTAAACACCCCGGCACAGGGAGGCCACGCCCGGGCCCCAAAAGAACCCCACACCGAGGGGTGGGGGGAAGGGTATAATTCTCCCCACCAAGGAGGCCAGGCATGGATCGCGCGGCCAGGCTAAGGGAAGTGGTTCGGAAGGCCAAAGCCCACCCCGTGTACGCGGAAAAGCTCCGGGGGGTAGACCCGGAAAAGCTCGCCCTCGAGGACCTCCCCTCCCTGCCCCTCACCACCCGGGAGGAGTGGCTGGCCTACCTCAAGGAAAACCCCACCCCGCCCCCCGGGGCGAGCCTCATGCACCTCACCCCAAGCCCCGCCTTAGGCTGGATGCCCGAGTACCTCTCCCAAGAGGACCTGCGCTACCAGGCGGAAGCTTGGCGGAGCACTACCGGAGGCTTGGATCGTGGGCAGGAAGGTGCTGGTGGCCTTCAGCTACCACGTCTTCGCCGGGGGATGGCTCTTCCACCAGGCCCTATGGCGGGCGGGAAACATGGTCCTCCCCCACGGCCCCGGGGAGGCGGCCCGCATCGCGAGATCGGCCAGCGCTACGGCTTTGACGTCCTGGTCACCAATCCCTCCTTCGCCCTGAAGGTGGGGCAGGCGGGAGGGCGCTTCCCCCTCCTTTTGGCGGGGGGGGAGCCTTCACCTCGGTGCCGGCTTCCGGGAGAAGGTGGAGGCCCTCCTGGGCGGCACCGCCCTGGACGCCTACGGCACCAGCGAGCTCGGCATCGTGGCCGGGGAACGGATGGAGAAGGACGGGCTTTGGGAGATCCCGGAGATGGCGGTCCTGGAGGTTCTAGACCCCGAGACCCTGAAGCCCGTCCCCCAGGGGGAGAAGGGGGAGCTGGTGGTCACCGCCTTAAGCCGCACCCTCATGCCCATGGTGCGCTTCCGCACCGGGGACCTGGCCGTGGCCGAGAGGCGGGAAGGCCTCACCGTGCTCCCCCGGGGAGTCTTCGGCCGCACGGACCAGATGGTGAAGGTGAAGGGGGTCAAGCTCTACCCCACGGAGCTCGCCCCCATCCTGGCGGGCTTCGGCCTGGACTCCAGGGGCTTTCAGGTGGTGGTGGAGCGGAAGCTGGAGGGTACGGACAAGCTGGTGCTCCGCCTGAAGGCGGAAAAGGTCCCCCCCGGGCTCTTTGAGGCCATCCAGAAGGCCACGGGCCTCAGGGTGGACGAGGCGGAGCTGGTGGAGGCCCTGGAAGGGGGCCTGGTGGTGGACCGGAGGTTCTAATACCACCCCATGCTGGCCCAAGCCAGCATGGGGTCCCCGAGCCGACAGGGCGAAGGAAAGAGGGAGAAAGGGCATAAAGGGGAGACTCCCAGGCAAGGCCCCGGCGGGGCCTTGTTATGTTTTTCTCATTTTGGGGCGGTAAGCTGGGGGGCAAAGCAACGGGGCCCTTGCGGTATAGTGAGGGCAAAAGCTTTGCCTGGGAAAGGGGTAAGGATGCGGTTTTTCGTGGTGGGCGATGTTTCCGTGGACCTGCTTTTCTTCGTGGAGCGCATACCCGAGCCCGGGGAGGAGCTCCCCGCCCGAAGCGCTCATGAAACCCGGGGGAGCGGGAGGCACCCTGGCGGCCCAGCTGGCGAGCCTCGGCCACCGGGTCTTTTTGGCGGGCCGGGTGGGCCAGGACCCCTTCGCCGAGCTGGCCTTAAGCCGGGTGCGGGAAGTGGGGGTGGACCTCCGCCACCTCCAGGAGGACCCGGAGCACACCACGAGCTCCGTCCTCATCCTGGTGGTCCAAGGGGGGGAGCGGGCCATGGTGAGCGCCGAGGGGGCGAGCCGCCACCTGGACCCCTCTCTCTTCAAGCCCCGCTACCTGGACCAGGCGGAGGCCGTGGTCCTCTCCGCCTACGCCTTGGTGGGGGGGCCCTCCCGGAGCTATGCGGTGGAGGTCCTCGAGGCCGCCAGAAAACGGGAGATGCCCATCTTCGCCGATCTGGGCACGGGAGCGGTGCGGGCGGCGGGGGGGGAGCTCTTGAAGTACCTTAGGGGGGTCACCTGGCTCCTCATGAACCAGGCCGAGCTTATGGCCCTCACGGGGGCCTCTTCCCTTTCCGAAGGGGTGGAGCGGCTTCGGCGGGAAGCTTCGCCCACCTGGCCATCAAGGTGGGGGCCATGGGCTCCATCGTGGTCACCCCGGAAGGGGAGGAGCTCCTGGAGCCCTTCCCCATGGAGGACATCGTGGACTCCACCGGGGCCGGGGACGCCTACACCGCCGCCTTCGCCCACGCCGTCCTGCAGGGAAGAAGCCCCAAGAAGCCGCCCGCCTCGCC
>BBBL01000189.1 GCA_001311545.1 Thermus kawarayensis JCM 12314
CACCTCCGGCCCCACCTCGGGGACAGGGGTCCTTCCCCCTACCAGGGGAAGGGTCCTGAGCCCGGCCCCCACGGCCTCGAGGTAGGCCTTGAGGACCTCCCGGTACTCGGGGTGGACCCCCTGGGAGACCAAAACCCCCATCCTGCCCGTCTCCCGGAGGGCGAGGAGCACCCCTTCCGCCAGGGCGGTGGCCCCGTCGTACATGGAGGCGTTGGCGATCTCCAGGCCCGCAAGCTCGGCGATCATGGTTTGGTACTCAAAGGTGGCCTGGAGAACCCCCTGGCTCACCTCGGGCTGGTAGGGGGTGTAGGGCGGTGAGGAACTCCCCCCTTAGGGCCAGGGCCTGGACCACGGGGGGCACGTGGTGGCTCCGCACCCCGCCGCCCAGGAAGGCCTTGGGGGCGGGGCGGTTTTGGGCCGCAAGCCGCCTTAACTCCTCCAACACCTTCCACTCCGGGAGGGGCTCGGGGAGGTCTATGGGGGGGTTCAGGATCTCCTCGGGCAGGTGGGCGTAGAGGCCCTGAAGGTCTTCCACCCCCACCCGCCTGAGCATCTCCCGGATCTCTTCCTCCGTGTGGGGCGTGTAGTCCATGGCTCCATCCTTAAACAAAACCCCAGGGCCATTTGCCCCGGGGCTACAGAAGGCCCTCCCGCCCTAAGGAGCGGGCGAGGCCAGGGCCTTTGGACCTCATGCCTCGCTCTCCAGGACCACCTGGTAGCCCTGGGCGTCCAGAAGCCCGTCCAGGTCGGCCATGTTCCGGGGCTTGAGGCGGAAGATCCAGCCCTCCCCGTAGTCCTGGTTGACGAGCTCGGGGGTCTTCTCCAGGGCGGGGTTCACCTCCACCACCTCCCCGGCCACGGGGGCGTAGATGTCGGAGGCGGTCTTCACGCTCTCCACCACCGCCACCGCCTCGCCCTTCTCCACCACCCGGCCCACCTCGGGTAGCTCCACGTAGACCACGTCGCCAAGGGCGTCCTGGCGTAGTCGGTGATGCCGACGAGCACCGTGTCCCCTTCGGGCAGGGCCCACTCGTGGGTCTTGGTATAGAAGCGGTCCTTTGGGATGTCCATAGCGCCTCCTAACCCCCGCTATTTTAGCGGCACAAAGGGGAGAGGGCTAAGGGCGGCGGGGACTGCCCGGCCCCGGACCTCCACCTGGAAAGGCCCCTCCGCCTCCTTCTCCACGTAGGCCAGGGCGATGCCCTTCTCCAAGAGGGGGGAGTACCCCCCGCTGGTCACCCGGCCCACGGGGCGCTCCCCAGAAAGCACCCGGTACCCCTCCCGGGGAATGCCCGTCTCCAGCACCAGGCCCACGAGCCTTTCCCGGCAGGCCTCCGAGAGCATGGCCTCCTTGCCAGGTAGGCCTTCTCCCCCTTCACCACCCAGGCCCAGGGGGTGCAGAGGGGTTGGTGGCTTCGGTGAGCTCGTGGCCGTAGAGGGGGAAGCCCGCCTCGAGCCTCAGGGTGTCCCGGGCGCCGAGGCCGGAAGGCTTAGCCCCCGCTCCCAGGAGGGCCTCAAAGACGGGCTCGGCGTCCTCCGGGGCCAGGAAGACCTCAAACCCGTCCTCCCCCGTGTACCCGGTGCGGGCGAGGCGGGCGGGGCGCCCCGCCACCCGGGCCGGGAAGACGTCGTTTTTTTCTCTTCTGGGAGAGGTCCACGTCCACCAGGCCCTGGAGGATCTCCGCCGCTTGGGACCCTGGAGGGCGAGAAGGGCGGTCTTTTGGGAAAGGTCCAGAAGCTCCACCCGGAAGCCTGGGAAAGGGCCTTTAGGTGGGCGAAGTCCTTGGCGATGTTGGCGGCGTTCACCACCATGAGGTACTCCTCCTCCCCCAGGCGGTAGAGGTAGATGTCGTCCACCACGCCGCCCCTTTCGTTGGGGAGCATGGAGTACTGGGCCCTTCCCACCTTGAGGCGGCTCGCATCGTTCACCGTGGCCCACTGGAGGAAGGCCAAGGCCTCCTCCCCCCGGATGAGGAACTCCCCCATGTGGCTCACGTCAAAGAGGCCGGCTTCCCGGCGCACCGCTAGGTGCTCCTCCACGATGGAGGTGTACTGCAGGGGGAGGAGGTAGCCGGCGAAGGCCACCATCCGCCCTCCGTGGCGCAGGTGGGCCTGGTAAAGAGGGGTCTCCTTCATGGCAAGGCTATCCTACCCCTTCAAAAAAAGCTCCCGCCTCAGGGCCTCGGCGGAGTTGTCCTCCAGGACCTCCTCCTTCTTGGTGGCCCAGGCGGGGAAGGGGAAGTGGACGAGGAGGGGCACGGGGATCTCGGGCTGGTGGAGGATCACCGCCCCCTGGGGCAGGATGAGGGCCCTTTGGCGAAAGGAGGCGGGGAGGTAGCGGTACTCGGGGCGCTCCGCCTCGGCGGCGTCCAGCCGCCCCACCACCCGGATGGCGGCGTTCCCCACCACCCGCCTCTCCACCTCGCTCGCCGTCTGCTGGGCCCCGATGAGGATGACCCCCAAGGAGCGCCCCCTTTCGGCGATGTCCAGGAGCACGTCCTTGATGGGGCTTTCCTCCTCCCTGGGGGCGTACTTGTTGAGCTCGTCCAAGACGACGAAGACCCTTCCCCGGTACTGCCCCCGCTCCTTCCTCTCAAAGAGGTCCTTGAGGAGGCTTCCCACCACGAACATCTGCCCTGGGGGGAGAGCTTGGCCAGGTCCACCACGTGGACCTGCTCGCCCTTCAAGGGGTCTGGGGGGTTTCCGGGACGGTCGCCGCGGACCAGGTGGCCCACGTTCTCCACGCTTGAGCGCAGGCGCCGGACGAAGGCCTCGAGGGTCCCTTTGGCCTGGCGGGCGGTCCAGGTCCTATCCCCTTCCCCCTCCCCGGTCTCGGGGCCCAGGAGCTTGTGCTCCAGGTAGCGCACCAGGTCGGAGAAGCTCTTGAGGCGCACCTTGCCCAGCTGGTCAAAGGAGGCGCCCTCGGGAACCTCCTCCCCGGGCCAGTCCTCCACCAGGAGGTGGGGGCCTTCTGCCCCTCGGCGAGGCGCCGGAGCTTTTCCGTGAGGTGCTGGACCAGGAAGCCCAGGTTGGTCATGAGGCCCCGGTCGGCGAAGAGGAAGGGAAGGAGACCCCTCTGGGCGAACTGGACCAGGTCCCAGTGGTAGGCCCTGACCCCCTCCAGGCGGGAGTCCAGGTCGGGCACGTACCCCTCCTTCTTGGGCGGGGCCAGGAAGGCCACGCTCCCGAAGGGCGTGGCGGGCAGGCCGAGCCTCTCGTAAGCCCGTCTGGCCTCCTCGGTGAGGCGGGCGTTGGGCTTGTCCAGGAAGAAGAGGTCCTCCCCCTTGACGTTGAAGAGGAGGACCTTGGCCTGGTGGGCGTCCTCCAGGACCCCGCTTTCCAGGAGGCTCTTGAGGAGGAAGGTGGCGTAGCTGGTCTTGGCCGCCACCCCGCTGATGCCCGAGATGTTCACGTGCCCGCCCTTCACGCCGTTTAAGAACTCCAGGTTGAGGTAGGCCACCTCCCCGTTCTTCAGAAACCCCGCGGGGAGCTTGGTGCTCCCCCTTTGGTTCCGCATGGCCTCGTAGTAGAGGGCGAGCTCCAGATCCTCCCCCTGGGCCAGAAAGACCGCGGAGCCCGGGTCCGGGGGGAAGAACTCCTCGGGGAGGATGCGGGTCACGCTCACGTGGGCCACGTAGGCCAGGCTCACGGGGATCTTCCCCTCCACCGCCAAGAAGGTGTCGGTGTCAAAGCTTTCCCCCTCGTGGACCTTGGCCACGTGGTCCACCATGCCGAAGTAGCGCACCCGGCCCACCTGGGGGTGGTAGCCCTCCACCACCACCAGGTCATCCAGGCGCAAAAGCCCGTCCCCCTCCACCCCCACCCAGAACTCCAGGGGGGTGGCCTCCCGGCGTCCCAAGACCACGCCGATGCGCTTCACCTCGCACCTCCTAGATACCTGGAGAGAAGGCGGCCCACCACCTCGGGCCTGCCCATCCTGCGGGAAAGCTCCCGCTCCAGCCCCCCCACGGGCAGGAGGTTTTGGGGGGCCCTGGGGTCCTTCACCGGGTGGGAGGCCAGGGCGGGGAAGAGCCCCAAAGAAAGGTCGGCAAGCTCCCCGTAGGGCCCTCCAGAGGGGTTTCCACCCGGAGAAGCCCCGCCCAGGGCGGCCGAAGCCCTCCGGGGGCAAAGGCAGGCGCAGGTACCAGCTGGCGAGCTCCAGGCCCCTCCGGC
>BBBL01000190.1 GCA_001311545.1 Thermus kawarayensis JCM 12314
CCGCTTAGACCCACGAGGAAGCCCCCCCTGAGGACCCCCTCCGCCGCCAAAGGAGCCAGGGCCAGGGTGCGGCGGTGACGTAACACCCGGGGTTGGCCACGAGCCTCGCCCCCCCAAGCTCCTCCCGGTGGAGCTCGGGGAGGCCGTAGACCGCTTCCCGGTAGAGGTCAGGGCTCTTGTGGGGGATGCGGTACCAGGCCTCGTAGACCCCAGGAGGCAGGCGAAAGTCCCCGGAGAGGTCCACCACCCGCTTCCCCGCCCTCAAGGCCCCGGGGACGATCTCCATGGCGAGGCCGTTGGGAAGGGCCAGGAAGACCACCTCTGCCCGCTCCAGGACCTCCTCCTGGGCGGCGAAGGGGCGCCCGTCCCAAAGCTGAGGCCAGGCGGAGGAAAGGGGTTCGCCCTCGTACTTGCGGCTGGAAAACCCCACCAGCTCCACCCCGGGGTGGGCCTTGAGGAGCCTTAGGAGCTCCGCCCCCCCGTACCCCGAGGCCCCGAGGATCCCTACCCTCACCACGGGGCCTCCAGGCTGGCCTCGGGGAAGGCCAGGGGCACCACCTTCTCCCCGGGTTTTACCCAGATCTGCTCCCGGTAGTGGTCTTCCTCCGGGGTGCGGAAGAGGAGGAGCCTTCCTCCCAGGAGGTCCTGCACCCAGACCTCCGGCACCCCGGCCTTGGCGTAGAGGGGGACCTTTTTGGTGAGGTCGTAGTCCAAGGACGCGTCCGCCACCTCCACCACAAGGAAAACGTCTTCCGGGCGGGGCAGGCGCTCGCGGTAGTCCCCCGGCCGAAGCAGGGCGAGGTCCGGTTCCAGGTAGGTGTCCGGGGGTAGGGCCAGGGGTCCCTGCACCTGGACGAAGACTTCGGGAAGACTAGAAAAAAATCCGGTTCCAGCGGTTTACGGCGTAGGCGTGCCCAGGACCTATGGGCGCCATCTGGTAGACCTCCCCCTCGAGGAGCTCCACCCCCCTCTCCGGCAGGGGGAGCTTCAGGAACTCCTCCAGGCGGAAGCGGTAGGGCCGGACCATACCCCTACTTTAGCAGGGCAAGGAGCACGGCCTTGGCGGTATGGAGACGGTTTTCCGCCTGGTCAAAGACCCGGCTCCGCGGCCCGTGGACCGCCTCCTCCGTGGTCTCCTCCCCGTAGTGGGCGGGGAGGCAGTGGAGGAAGACGCCCTCCGGGTGGAGGAGCTTGAGCAGTTCCCCGTTCACCTGGAAACCCTGGAAGTCCCGAAGGCGCTTCTCCCTCTCCGCCTCCTGGCCCATGCTGGTCCAGACGTCGGTGTAGAGGGCGTGGGCGCCAGGGCGGCCTCCCTGGGGTCGTGGGTGAGGTGGGCGCGGGCCCGGGCAAGAAGCCCCGGGTCGGCTCGTAGCCCTTGGGGGTGGCCACCCGCACCCTGAGGCCCACCAGGGGGGCCACCTCCAGGAGGGAGTTTAGGACGTTGTTCCCGTCTCCCACCCAGGCCACCTCGAGGCCCGCAAGCCCGCCAAAGGCCTCCCTCAGGGTGAGGAGGTCGGCCAGGGCCTGCAGGGGGTGGGCCCGGTCGGAGAGGGCGTTCACCACCGGCACGCGGGCGTGGCGGGCCAAGGCCTCCACGGTCTCGTGCCGAAAGACCCGGGCGGCGATCCCCTCCACGAAGCGCTCCAGGTTCTTGGCGATGTCCCTCACGGGCTCCCTCTCCCCTATCCCCACCTGCTTCTGGTCCAGGTAGACCGCGTGCCCCCCAGGTGGAGCATGGCCACCTCCAGGGTCGTCCTGGTGCGCAGGGAGGGCTTCTCAAAGAGGAGGGCGAGGACCTTCCCCTTGAGGTCCTCCCCCCGGTAGCCCTCCTCCTTCAGCAGCGGCCAGAGCCAGGAGGCGGGCCAAGTCCTCGGGGCCAAAGCCGGAAAAGTCCAGTAGGTCCTTGGGCCGGGTCAGGGCGTCTCCCGCCATGAGGCTTATAGGATAGCCCAGGGCTGCAAACTTATGCAAGGGGCGAGGCCGGGACAGGGTGGGGTAAAATGCCCTCGCCTCCGAGCCCGGAAGACCCTAGGGGCCTTCTGGGCCGGGCCTTCGGGCCCCGGGGTGGCGGGGGCGACCCCGCCGCCTGCCGCGGTCGCAAAGGAGGTGGCATGAGAAGGGCAAGCCTTTTGGTCCTCTTCCTCTTGGGTTCGGGTCTGGCACAGACGGTACGGGTGGTGGCGGCCTCAGACCTGCAGTACGCCCTCCAGGAGGTAGCGCAGGCCTTTACGGCGAAAAACCCGGGGGTAAAGGTGGAGCTCCTCTTCGGCTCCTCGGGCAAGTTCTACACCCAGCTCACCCAGGGCCTCGAGGCTGACCTCTTTTTCTCCGCCGAGAAGACCTACCCGGAACTCCTGGAACAAAGGGGCCTGGCCGAGCCCGGGACCCGCAGGCCCTACGCCCTGGGGCGCATGGTCCTCTGGGTGGACAAAAGCCTCGGCCTAAAGCCCGGCCCCCAGGCCCTCCTGGACCCCAGGGTGACCCGGGTGGCCCTGGCCAACCCGGTCCACGCCCCCTACGGCCGGGCCGCCGTCACCCTCCTGGAGCACCTGGGGCTCCTCAAGCGCCGCCCCATCCTCCTCCCAGGCTCGCCAAGCCCTTCTCCCGGCTTTCCTGGGAGGAGATCCCCTGGGAAAGGCTCACCGGGGGAGTGGAGGCCTACTGGGACGCTGGCCCCTTAAGCCGGGGCAAGAGGGACTTCGCCTTCGTTTACGGGGAGAACATCGCCCAAACGGCCCAGCTCGCCCTCACCGCCACGCGGGTAGGGGTTTTGGCCCTCTCCCTGGCCGTCCACCCGAGCCTCTCGGGGCCCGGGGAGTACTGGCTCGCCCCCCTGGGAAGCCACCTCCCCCTGGAGCAGGACTACGTGGTCCTCAAAGGGCGCGGGCGTCCCGAGGTCATGGCCTTCTACGCCTTCATAGGAAGCCCGGAGGCCCGGGCCGTCTTCCGGCGCTACGGCTTCCTCCTGCCGGGGGAGTGAGGTGGACCCCCTCTTCTGGACCACCCTTAAGCTCTCCCTGAAGGTGGCCCTCTGGACCTCGGGCCTCCTCCTCCTCCTGGGGGTGCCCCTGGCCTGGGGCCTGGCCTTCCGCTCCTTCCCGGGGAAAGCCCTCCTGGAAGCGGTCTTCCTCCTGCCCCTGGTCCTTCCCCCACGGTCTTGGGCTTTTACCTCCTGCTCTTCCTGGGGCCGGAGGGCCCCTGGTCCCGCATCACGGGGCTCTCCTGGGCCTTCCGCCTGGAAGGCCTCGTCTTCGCCAGCGTCCTCTTCAGCCTGCCCTTCGCCCTCACCGCCTACCGGGAGGCCTTCTTGGCCCTGGATCGGAACCTCCTGGAGGTGGCCCGCACCCTAGGGGTCCCCCGGTGGCGGGTCTGGACCCGGGTGGTCCTGCCCCTCACCTGGCCCGGCCTCCTCTCGGGGACCCTCCTCGCCTTCGCCCACACCCTGGGGGAGTTCGGGGTGGTGCTCATGGTGGGGGGCTCCATCCCCGGGAAGACGCAGATGGTGAGCATCTACCTCTACGACCTGGTCCAGGCCCTGCGCTTCCGCGAGGCGGCGGAGGCCGCCCTGGTCCTCCTCCTCTTAAGCTTTCTCCTCCTGGCGCTGGCGCGCCTTCTGGAAACCAAAGGACGGACATGGAAGTCCACTACCGCATAAGGAAGCCCATCCGCCTCGAGGCCCGCTTCCACCTAAAGGGGTTCACCGTCCTCCTGGGGGAAAGCGGGGTGGGCAAGACCACCTTGCTCAAGGCCTTGGCGGGCCTCCTCCCCGCCGAGGGGGAGCCCTTCTCGGGGCTTCCCCCCGAGAGAAGGCCCATAGGCTACCTGCCCCAGGACCCCGCCCTCTTCCCCCACATGACCGCCTGGGAAAACGTGGCCTTCCCCCTGAGGGGGCCAAACCGCAAGGAGAGGGCCCTGGCCCTCCTCCAGCGGGTGGGGCTTCTGGAACACGCCCACAAAAGGCCGGGCCAGCTCTCCGGCGGGCAGAAGCAGCGGGTGGCCCTGGCCCGGGCCCTGGCCCGGGAGCCTAAGCTCCTCCTCCTGGACGAGCCCACCAGCGCCCTGGACCCCCTGACCCGGGGGCAGGTGCTCTCGGAGCTCG
>BBBL01000191.1 GCA_001311545.1 Thermus kawarayensis JCM 12314
GTCCTCCGCCAGGTGCAGGACCTCGTCCGGGTCCACCTGGCCCCGCCGCCACTCGTCCAGGCGGCGGGCGGCTTCCATGAGGGCCCACCCCGTGTCCAGGGTCTGGGGGAGGGCCACCTGGCTTCCCTCTACCAGGGGCTCGGCCAGGATCTCCCCCTCCTTTTCCCCCAGGAGGGTGGCGAGGGCCTCGAGGACCTGGGCTTGGAGGGCCTCTCTAAGCTCCTCTTCCCCGATGAGGCCGAGCTCCAGGGCCAAGGCCCCCAAAGGGGTGCCGGGGTTCTCCCGTCCCTGGCGCTCCACCAGCTCCTGCACCTCCTCCAGGGTCAGGTGGCCCAGACGCACCAGGTACTCCCCCAGGTGGGGGCCGGGCTCGGTGCGGGCGTAGAGGATGCGCCCCGAAAGGAGGTGCACCCGGCCGTAGACCCGGCCCTGGAAGCTCACCACCGCGCTTTTGCGGCCCAGGGCCAGGGCCTTCAGGAGTTCGGCCAGGTCCAGCTCCTCCAGGCTGGCCCGGATCATAGGAGAGGTTCCAAGGGAAGGGGAAGGCCCAGGTGGCGGTAGGCCAGCTCCGTGGCCACCCGGCCCCTGGGGGTGCGCTTCAGAAGCCCTTGCCGGATGAGGTAGGGTTCGTGGACCTCCTCCAGGGTCCCCGGGTCCTCGGAGAGGGCGGTGGCCAGGGTCTGGAGGCCCACCGGCCCCCCGCCGAAGCGGAGGATGAGGACCTCCAGGATCTCCCGGTCCCGGCGCTCCAGGCCCAGCTCGTCCAGGCCCAGGGCCGAAAGGGCCTCCAGCGCCCTCTCCCGGGTAATCACCCCTTCCCCCGCCACCTGGGCGAAGTCCCGCACCCGGCGGAAAAGCCGCTTGGCGATGCGCATGGTGCCCCGGCTTCTTCCGGCGATCTCCCGGGCGGCCTCCTCGGTGATGCCCACCCCCAGGAGCCCGGCGTCCCGCCTTATGCCCTCGGCCAGCTCCTCCAAGGAGTAGTAGTCCAGATGCTCCACGATGCCGAAGCGGCTCCTAAGGGGTGCGGTGATGAGGCCGGGCCGGGTGGTGGCCCCGATGAGGGTGAAGCGGGGAAGCTCAAGCCGGATGGTCCTCGCCGCCGGCCCCTGGCCGATGACGATGTCCATGACGAAGTCTCCATGGCCGGGTAGAGGTGCTCCTCCGCCTGGCGGCTCAGGCGGTGGATCTCGTCAATGAAGAGGATGTCCCCCTCCTCCAGGGAGTTGGCCAGGATGGCCGCCAGGTCCCCGGGCTTCTCCAAGGCGGGCCCGGAGGTGACCCGGAGGTTCACCCCCAGCTCATGGGCGATGACGTGGGCCAGGGTGGTCTTGCCGAGGCCGGGGGGGCCGAAGAGGAGGAGGTGCTCCAGGGGCTCACCCCGGGCTTTGGCGGCCTCGAGGTAGACCCTGAGCTTGTTCTTCAGGCGCTCCTGGCCGATGTACTCGTCCAGGCTCCTAGCCTTAAGGCGAGGTCCGAGGCACGTCCACGCCTTTTCATGATAGCCTTTTCCCGTGCGGAAGACGGTCAAGGACTTCCGGGAGGCCAAGGGAAAGCGGCTCGTCTACCTCACCGCCTACGACTACCCCACGGCCCGCCTGGCCGAGGCCGCCGGGGTGGACGCCATTTTGGTGGGGGACTCCCTGGGGATGGTGGTTCTGGGCTACCCCTCCACGGTGCCCGTGACCCTGGAGGAGATGCTCCACCACACCAAGGCGGCGCGGCGGGGGGCCCCCGACACCTTCTTGGTGGCCGACCTCCCCTACCTCTCCTACGCCACCCTGGACCGGGCGCTTGCGGCTTGCGAGCGGCTCCTTAAAGAAGGGGGAGCGGACGCGGTGAAGCTGGAAGGGGGCGAGGAGGTGGCGGAAATCGTCCGGGGCCTGGTGCGGGCGGGGGTGCCGGTCCTGGGGCACGTGGGCCTCACCCCAGACGGCAAGCCAGCTCGGGGGCTACCGGCTCCAGGGGAAGCGCCCCGAGGAGGCGGAGCGGATCCTCAAGGGGGCCCTGGCCCTGGAGGCCGCCGGGGCCTACGGGGTGGTCTTGGAGATGGTCCCCGCCGCCTTGGCCAGGGAGATCACGGAAAGGCTTTCCGTCCACACCGTGGGGATCGGGGCGGGCCCCCACACCGACGCTCAGGTCCTGGTCTTCCACGACGTGGTGGGGCTTTACGGGGAGTTCAAGCCCCGCTTCGTGAAGCGCTACCTGGAGGGGGGAAGGCTCATCCAGGAGGCCCTGGCCCGCTACGCCGAGGAGGTGCGGCAGGGGGCTTTCCCGGGGGAGGAGCACAGTTTCTGAGTACCCCACCGCGGTGAGGGCCCCTAGGCAGGCTTTTCCGGGCCGGCCGCCTTGACAGTTTAGTGAGAATGCGTCATCATTTTTGACATGACCGCCCTGGAGATCCGCCACCTTTCCGTGCGTTTCGGGGAGTTCTGGGCCTTGGAGGGGGTCCAGATCTCCGTGCCTGAAGGGGCCTTCGTGGCCATCGTGGGGCCCAACGGGGCGGGGAAGAGCACCCTCTTGAAGGCGGTGCTGGGTCTCGTGCCCCACCGGGGGGAGGTCCTGGTCTACGGTCTTCCCGCGGCCCAGGCCGACCCCTTTTGGTTCGGCTACGTGCCCCAGATCAAGACCTTTGACCGCTCCTTTCCCGCCTTGGCCTGGGAGCTGGTGGCCACGGGGCTTAGGCGGCGTTGGCCCTTCCGCCTGGGCCCCGGGGAGAAGGAAAGGGTCCTGGCGGCCCTGGAGCGGGTGGGGGCTTCGGGGCTCGCCCACCGCCCCCTGGGGCGGCTTTCCGGGGGGCAGCTCCAGCGGGTCTACCTGGCCCGGGCCCTGATCCGCAGGCCCCGGCTTCTCCTCCTGGACGAGCCCGCCACCGGGGTGGACCGGGTGGGGGAGGAGGACCTGTACCGCTACCTCGAGGCCTACCAGAAGGAGTCGGGGGCCACGGTCCTCATGATCACCCACGACTGGGAGGCGGCCCACCACGCCAGCCACGTCCTGGTCCTGAACCGCCGGGTGGTGGGCTTTGGCCCCCCCGAGAGGGCCCTTTCCGAGGAGTGCCTGCGCCAGGCCTTCGGCCACGTGGGCCACGCCCACGGCCTGTTCGTGGAGGGTGGCCGTGCTTGAGGCCCTAAGCTATCCCTTCTTCCAGCGGGCCCTCCTGGCGGGCCTCTTGGTGGCCCTCCTCTCGGGCTTTGCCTCCCCCTTCGTGGTGCAAAGGCGCCTCTCCTTCCTGGGGGACGGCCTGGCCCACGCCGCCTTCGCCGGGGTGGCCCTGGGGCTCTTCCTCCGCGGGGAGCCCCTGGGGTTCGCCCTTCCCTTCACCTTCCTGGTGGCCCTGGCCATCACCTGGGTCAAGGAGCGCACCGAGCTTTCCGAGGACACGGCCATCGGGGTCCTCTTCGCCCTCTCCGTGGCCCTGGGGGCGATCTTCCTGGCCAAGGCCAAGGGGTACGTGGGGGACGCCATGGGCTACCTCTTCGGCTCCCTTCTGGCCGTGGGGCCCGCCGACCTCCTGGCGGTGGGCTTCATGGTCCTCCTGGCCCTTTTCCTCCTGCCCCTCTGGGGGCCCTTGGCCTACGCCACCTTGGACCGGGAGCTGGCCTTTTCCGACCGGGTGCCCGTGGTGTTCCACGACTACCTCCTTTCGGGGTTCTTGGCGGTGAGCCTGGTGCTGGCGGTGAAGGTGGTGGGGATCCTCCTGGTGGCGGCCTTCCTGGTCATCCCGGGGGCGGCGGCCAGGCTTCTTTCCCGCACCTTCGCCAGATGACCCTCCTTTCCCTCCTCCTGGCCCTCCTTTCCACCCTGGGGGGGCTTTTCCTCTCCCTCCTCCTGGACTGGCCCAGCGGGGCCAGCGTGGTCCTCTTCCAGGCCCTCCTCTTCGGCCTGGCCCTGCTAAAAACCGGATTTTCGGGTGGGAAATAGGGGTATAATGGGGCCATGTGGGTGTCCACGAAGGCCCAGTACGGGCTTCGCGCCCTGGTGGAGATCGGCCTCCGCGCCCCCGAGGCCGTGCCCCTGAAGGAGGTGGCCGAGCCCAGGGCATCAGCCAGCACTACCTGGAGCAGATCGCCGCCCAGCTCCGCCGGG
>BBBL01000192.1 GCA_001311545.1 Thermus kawarayensis JCM 12314
CGGGCCAGCCCCACCCCCTCCACCTCCAGGCGAAGCCCCCGCCTTTTGGCCTCCTCGCGGTAGCGCAGGAGGAGGTCCTCGGCCAGGGCCCGAAGGTTCAGGGTTTCCCTCTGGGGGGCGCGGGCCTCGAGGCGGGAGAGGGCGAGGAGGTTTTCCACCAAAAGGTAGGCCCGGGAAAGCTCCCCCTTGAGCGCCGAGAGGAGCTCCACCCGCCTCGCCCTTCCCAGCTCATCGGCGGTCTCCAGGTAGGCCAGGGCCCGGATGGCGGAGATCAGAGGGGTCTTGAGGTCGTGGGCCATGGCGGCGTAGAAGGCCTCCCGGGCCTCGGAAATCCCCTTGAGCCTCTCCAAAAGCTCCTGGAAGCGGCTCCGCAACAGGGCGATCTCCTCCGGGGGGGGCTCCTTGGGAGCGGGAAGCCTGAGCCCCACAACCGGCCCCTCCTTCAGGGAAAGGTAGGCCAGGGCCCGGGTGAGCTCCTCCAGGGGCCTGAGGAGGCTTCGCGCCAGGAAGTAGCCCACCAGGCCCGAGAGGAGGGCGAGGAGGAGGAGCCAAAGGAGGAGGGGAAGCCAGGGCCCCTCCCCCAGCGCCCCCAGGGTGAGGGCCAGGACCAGGTTGGGCAGAAAGGCCAGGAGGGCGATGACCAGGGCGAGCCTAGCCCTTAGGCTCATCGCGACCCGCCGAGAGCACCGCCAGGAAGGCCTCCTGGGGCACCTCCACCTTGCCGATGGCCTTGAGCCGCTTCTTCCCTTCCTTCTGCTTCTCCAAAAGCTTCTTCTTCCGGGTCACGTCCCCGCCGTAGCACTTGGCGAGGACGTCCTTGCGCAGGGCCTTCACCGTGGCCCGGGCGATGATCTTCCCGCCGATGGCCGCCTGGATGGGCACCTCAAAGAGCTGCCGGGGGATGACCTCGGCGAGCTTGTCCACCATGGCCCGGGCCAGGGAGTAGGCCTTCTCCCGGTGGGCGATGAAGGTGAGGGCGTCCACGGGCTCCCCGTGTACCAGGACGTTGACCTTCACCAGGTCCCCGGTCCGGTAGCCCGTCTGCTCGTAGTCCATGGAGCGTAGCCCCGGGAGAGGCTTTTTAAGCGGTCGTGGAAATCGTAGAGGATCTCGGCGAAGGGGGCCTCGTAGACGAGCTCCACCCGCTTCTGGGAGCCGGGCAGGTAGGTCATGTTGAGGAGCCTGCCCCGCTTCTCCTGGAGAAGCTGCATGAGGCTTCCCACGTACTCCTCGGGGGTGAAGAGGGTGAGCTTCACGTAGGGCTCCAGGACCTCCTCCACCTTGGTGGGGTCGGGAAGGTCGGCGGGGTTGTGGACCTCCACCTCCTCCCCGCCTTTGAGCCGCACCTTGTAGACCACGCTGGGGGCGGTGGCGATGAGCTCCAGGCCGAACTCCCTTTCCAGCCTCTCCTGGACGATCTCGGCGTGGAGGAGCCCGAGGAAGCCGCAGCGGAAGCCGAAGCCCAAAGCGGTGGAGGACTCGGGCTCAAAGGTGAGGGCGGCGTCGTTGAGCTTGAGCTTTTCCAGGGCGTCCCGGAGTTTCCCGTAGTCTCCGGACTCCACCGGGTAAAGCCCGGCGAAGACCACGGGCTTGGCCGGACGGAAGCCGGGGTAGGGGGTGGGGGTGGGGCGGTCTGCCAGGGTGAGGGTGTCCCCCACCTGCACGTCGTGGATGTCCCGGATGGCCGCCACGAGCCACCCCACCTCCCCCGCCGAAAGGGCCTCCGTGGGCACGAGGCCCTGGGGGGTGAAGACCCCCACCTTGTCCACGGTGAACTCCTTGCCCGTGGAAAAGATGCGGATCCGGTCCCCAGGCCCCACCCTTCCCTCAAAGAGGCGGAGGTAGGGGATCACCCCTTGGTAGGCGTCGTAGACGGAGTCAAAGATGAGGGCCTTCAGGGGGGCCTCGGGGTCCCCCTCGGGGGGCGGGATGCGCTTCACGATGGCCTCGAGGATCTCCTCCACCCCCTCCCCCGTCTTCCCCGAGGCGAAGATGGCCTCGTCGGCGGGAAGGCCCAGGACCTCCTCCACCTCGAGGGCCACCTCCAGGGGACGGGCGTTGGGGAGGTCAATCTTGTTGATGACGGGAATCATGACGTGGCCGTGCTCCAGGGCCATGTAGAACTTGGCCAGGGTCTCCGCCTCCACGCCTTGGCTGGCGTCCACCACCAAAAGTACCCCCTCCACCGCCGCCAGGGCCCGGGAGACCTCGTAGGTGAAGTCCACGTGCCCCGGGGTGTCTATCAGGTGGAAGACGTACTCCTCCCCGTCCTTGGCCCGGTAGTTCACCCGCACCGCGCTGGCCTTGATGGTGATGCCCCGCTCGCGCTCCAGCTCCAGGGAGTCCAGAAACTGCTCCCGCATCTCCCGCTCGCTCACGGCATGGGTCATCTGCAGGATGCGGTCGGCCAGGGTGGACTTCCCGTGATCCACGTGGGCGATGATGGAGAAGTTGCGGATGCGGCGGATGTCCATCCTTTCCATCCTCCGGGCTTTCTCGGGCAAAGTCAAGCGGGCCTGGCTTCCCCGCCCCTGGGCAGGTTAAGCTAGGGCATGGCCCGGGAAGTGGGGGTTTGGCCGACGCTGTGCCGCCTCTACTGGCGCTTGGCCCTGGTGCCCGTGGTCTGGTGGCCCGTGGTCTACCTGTACGGCGGACCGGTGATGGTAGGGGGGACGGTCCTCTACTGGGGGGGGTTGGGGCTCGCTTACCTTTGGGCTAAGCGAAGCGGCCAGGAAAGGCTCGCGGTGGCGTTGCACCTGGGGGTGGCCCTCCTCACCGCCCTCCTGGCCCTGGTGAGCCCGCCGGAGATGGTGGCCCGGGGGCTCCCGGAAGGGGCTTGGCGCCTGGGGGTCATGGCCTTTTACACCGTGGGGGCTTATGCCTTGGCCGCTTTCGCGGGCTGGCCGGGGCTGGCCTTGGGATTGGCCTGTGCCCTCCTGGCCCTTGGCCCCAGATGGAGACCCGCTTTCTCCTGGTAGGGGGCACCCTTTTGGCCAGCGTGGGAGGGCTTAGCGTGGGGGCTTTGGTGGGCCGCCTGGAGGCCCTCCAGCGGATCATCCAAAACGAGTCCCTCACCGATCCCCTCACCGGCCTCGCCAACCGCCGCTCTTTGGAGCGGGACTTCCCCCGTTTCCAGGCCTTGGCGGCCCGGGAGGGGCTTTCCTTGGTCCTTTCCCTGTGGGACCTGGACGGCCTCAAGGCCATCAACGACCGGGAGGGGCACGCGGCGGGGATGCCCACCTCCTTCGCTTTGCCCGGACCCTGCGGGAGGAGGTGAGGCAGGGGGACGCCCTTTTCCGCATCGGCGGGGATGAGTTCGTGGGCCTCCACCTGGGGCTCGGGGACGGGGCTTCCCTGGAGGAGAGGGTCCACGCCCGCTTTCCGCCGGTGTCGGTGGGCTTTGCCTCGGGGGAGGGGCGGGAGCTGGCCCAGGTCCTCGAGGCCGCCGACCGGGCCATGTACGGCAAAAAGCAGGGTTTCGGGGGGTAAGGCCACCCCATCCCGGCGTTAGGCTTGCGGGCCCTTGCCCAGAGGGATAGACTCCTCCTCGAGGCCCTCACCATGGAAAAGGCCATCCAGGAGCTCGCCCGACGCTTCGCCCGGGAAAGGGTTTTGCCCGAGGCCCCCCGGCTGGACCGGGAGGCCCGCTTTCCCCAAGAGCTTTTTCGGGAGGCCGCGGCCTTGGGCTTTCCCGTTTTGGTGGTGTCGGAGGAGCTTGGCGGGGCGGGGCTTGGCCCCAAGGCCTTGGTCCTGGTGGCGGAGGAGCTGGCCTACGCCTGCGCAGGAGTGGCCGCCGCTCTCCTCCTCAACAACCTGGTGGCCGACGCCCTCCTCCTCTCGGGAAGTCCCTACGCCCGCGCCTTCCTTCCCCGCCTCAAGGAAGAGGTGGCCTCCTACGCCCTCACCGAGCCCCACGCCGGTTCCGACGTGGCCGCCATTCGCACCCGGCCGAAAGGGTCCCAGGGGGGTACCGTCTCTACGGGCGCAAAACCTGGATCAGCCACGCCCCCGAGGCCCGCTTTTTCCTGGTCTTCGCCAGGGTGGCCGAGGGCGGGAGGGTATCGCC
>BBBL01000193.1 GCA_001311545.1 Thermus kawarayensis JCM 12314
CCCGCCACCAGCCTCCGGGTCCTCCTCGGCGAAGCCGGGGTGAGGGGTGAGGAGGGGATGGGGACGCTCCGCCGCCCTAAGGGGACGGGCCTCCTCGTCCAGGAGGAGGACCTTCACCGCGGTGGTGCCCACGTCCACGCCCAGGACCACGCCTACCTCCTGACACCCCGAACGATTTCCATAAAGTTTCTGGCCCGCTCGGGGTCCACCTCGTTCCAGGTGATCCCGTCCCGCTTGAGGGCGGTGCCCACGATGACGCCGTCCGCCACCTCCAGGATTTCCGCCACCGTTTCGTGGCGCACCCCGGTGTTGGCCAGGACGGGCACGTGGGGCAGGGCCTCCTTCACCGCCCGTAGGTGCTCCAGGGCCACCCCCTCCCCCGTCATGCCCCGAGACCAAAACGGCGTCCGCCAGGCTGGAAAAGACGGCGCTCTTCGCGCGCTCGGGAAGGGGTCTTTGGTCCAGGGGAGAGGCGAACTCGGCGGAGACGTTGTAGAGGAGGAAGAGGTCGTCCCGGAGCAGGCGCTTCCTATAACGCAGGGCCTCGGCCGCCCTTCCCTCCCAAAGCCCCATGTCCGAACCGTAAAGCCCGGTGAAGATCTCCCGAGCAAACCGGGCCCCGGTGGCCGCCGCCAGGGCCATGGTGGCCAGGGGGTCCCAGAGGACGTCCACCCCGAAGGGCACCCGGAGAAGGGGTTTGAGCCTGCCGATGACGTAGGCCATGGCGGCCACGCTGGCCCGGTCCACGGAGAGCTCGTAGGGGCGGTCGTTCTCGTTGCCGAACATCACCGCGTCTACCCCGGCCTCCTGCAGGGCCAGGAGGTCCCTCCGGGCCACCTCCACGATGGCCTCCAGGTCCCCGTCGTAAAGGGGGGTGCCTGGGAGGGCCTTCAGGTGCACCATGGCGATGACGGGCTTCCTGCCGAAAAGGGCCTCAAAGCGCTCCATCCACCACCTCCACCCTCACCCGCTCCCGGAGGGCGGGCTCTTTCAGGTCGGTAATCACCAGGTCCAGGGCCTCCAGGGGGGCCACGAAGGGCCGGGGCCCTCCTCCCCCACTTGCTGCCGTCGGTGAGGAGGACCGTCCTCCGGCTCACCTCCATGGCCTTCCGCTTCACCGCCGCTCCTCAAAGGTGTGGTTGGTGACCCCCTCTGGGTCAAAGGCGTCCGCCCCCAGGAAGAAGAGGTCGGCCCGCACCCGGGCCAAGAGCTCCTCCGCCCAGGAGCCCACCAGGCTGAGAAAACCGTTGCGCACGCTTCCCCCCGGCAAGAGGACCTCCGTCCGCCCCTGGGCCAGGGCCTGGGCCACGGGGAGGTCCAGGGCCACCGCCCGGATGGGCCTCCCCGCCAGGAGCCGGGCCAGGGCCAAGGCAGTGGTCCCCGAGTCCAGGACCACCGTGGCCCCGTCGGGCACCAAAAGGGCCGCCCTCCTTGCGATGGCCTCCTTGGCTTCTGGTTCCGCTTAAGCTTCTCGGCGTAAGGGGGTTCGGCCTCCGGGAGCAGGGCCCCTCCGTGCTCGCGCCGGAGGAGGCCCCTCTGGGCCAAAAGGGCCAGGTCCCGGCGCACCGTGGCCTCGGAAACCCCCAGGCGCTCCGCCAGCTCCCGGGTGCTGAGGGCCCCGTGGCTCCTGAGGAGGGCGAGAAGCCGGTCTCGGCGCTCGGCGGCTATGGGCATTCTTGCTCATATTTAAGCGATTTTGAGCGAAGTTGTCAAGGGTCGCCCCAGGGGGTAGAATCCCCCCATGCGCCTCATCGGCGTGGCCACCCAGCGCAAAGCCCTCGAGGGCAGGCCTTTCTCCGGCCTCCTGGAGGCCTACCTGGAGGCCCTGACCTCCCAAGGCCTGGCCTACGTCCTGGTCCCTCCCCAGCCCGAAGCCGCCCTGGAGCGGCTCCTGCGGCATCTAGACGGGGTCCTCCTGCCGGGAGGCGGGGACGTGGACCCCGCCCTCTACGGGGAGGAACCCCTGCCGGAGCTGGGCGAGGTGGACCCGAAGCGGGACGGCCTCGAGGTCTTCCTGGCCCGCTACGCCGCGGAAAAGGGGCTTCCCCTCCTCGGGGTGTGCCGGGGGATCCAGGTCCTCAACGTGGCCCTGGGAGGAAGCCTCCACCAGGACCTGGGCCGGGCGGGCTTTCCCCTGCAACACTACCAGAAAAGCCCCCCCGCCTGGAGGGTCCTGGGGCACCGGGTGGAGCTCGTGGGGGAAAGCCCCTTAGGCCGCCTCTTTCCCCCCGGTTTCCGGGTCAACTCCTACCACCACCAGGGCCTGAAGGCCCTGGGGAGGGGGCTTAAGCCCGCGGCCCTGGCCCAAGACGGCCTGGTGGAGGCCGTGGTCCTGGAGGGCCACCCCCTCTACCTCGGGGTGCAGTGGCACCCGGAGCTTCTTTTGGCCCACTGGCCCCTCTTCGGCCTTTTCAAGGAGCCTAAGCGCCCGCACCTCGGTTCTGCGACATAAAGGCCCAGGAAAGTCCTTTTGGGGCCCCCTCTGGCGTAAGCCAGCATGGGGTGGCATTATACCCTTTCTCCCTGTTTCCTTCGCCCTACGGGCTCCAGGAAGCCTGCCTAGAAACCTTTTGCCGGGGCCCCCATGCTGGCGCAAGCCAGCATGGGTGGTATTAGGCCTCCTCCGCCCACAGGGCCTCCAGGGACTCCCTCCTCCGCAGGACCTCCCACCCCTCCCCCATCCAGAGGAGCTCCAAGGGCCTGGGGGTGTCCAGGTAGGTGAGGGCCATGCTGGCCCCGTAGGCCCCGGCCTCGAGGAGCGCCACGGCGTCCCCCTCCTTGGGCCTGGGCAGGCGCACCTCCCGGGCAAGCACGTCCCCCGCCTCACAGGCGGGGCCCGCCAGGTCGTAGACCTCCTCTTCCCCACCCTCGTAGAGGGGCAAGACGGGGTGGACCGCCCCGTAGAGGGCGGGGCGGAGGAGGCTGGTCATCCCCGCCTCCAGGAGGAGGTAGTTCCGCCGGGTGCGCTTCAGGCCCACCACCCGGACCACCAGCACCCCGGCCTCGGCCACCAGGTAGCGGCCGGCTCCAGGAACACCTCCGCCCCGTAAAGCCGCGCCAAGCCTCCAGGGGCTCCCTAAGGGCCTCCAGGCGCAGCCCAAGCCCAAACCCGCCCCCGAGGTCCAAGACCCTCACGGGGCCCACCTTGGGGAAGAGCCCCTCCAGCACCCGGTACCCGGCGAGGAAGTCCTCCAGGGCCTCCAGCTTGGAGCCCAGGTGCAGGTGGAGGCCGAGCACCTTAAGGCCGAGCTCCCGGGCGAGGGAAACGAGCCCCGGCGCCTCCTCCGGCAGGACCCCGAACTGGCTCTCCCCCCTCCCCGTGGCCAGGTGGGGGTGGGTGCCACGGGGGAGGTCCGGGTTCACCCGAAGGAGGACCCGGGCCCCCGGGAGGAGGCGGGAAACCCGCCTTAGGTCCCCCTCCGAGTCCAGGACCACCCAGGGAGGCCGCTCCCTCAGGGCCCAAAGGGCCTCCTCCGTCTTCACCGGCCCGTTCCACAGGACCTCCTCTGGGGAAAAGCCCGCCCGGTAGGCCCTGAGGACCTCCCCCAGGGAGACCGCCTCGGCCCCGAGGCCCAGGGCGCGCAGGCGGCGGAGGAGGCCCAGGCGGGGGTTGGCCTTCAGGGCGTAGAAGAGTCTGGCCTGGGGAAAGGCCTCCTTCAGCCTTTCCACCCGGGCCCGGATCTGGGTCCAGTCGTAGGCGTAAAAAGGGGTGGGGTAGGTCTTTAGCGCCTCTCCCAGGGCTTGGAGAAAGGGTTCTGACAGCATCTTCACCTCTAGCGGCCCCGGGGGTCCAGGACGTCCCTGAGCCCGTCCCCCAGGAGGTTAAAGGCCAAGACGGTGAGGAGGATGGCCACCGCCGGGGCCGTGGCCGCCCAGGGGGCCTCGGCCATGTAGTTCCGGGTCTCCGCCACCATGGCCCCCCACTCGGGGGTGGGGGGTTGGGCCCCGAAGCCGATGAAGGAGAGCCCCGCCGCCGTGAGGATGGCCGAGCCCACCTCGTAGCTCGCCTGCACCAGCACGGGGGTCAGGCTGTTGGGGAGGAGGTGG
>BBBL01000194.1 GCA_001311545.1 Thermus kawarayensis JCM 12314
AAACCGAGCTGGGCCTGGACAGCCTCCTGGCCCACCACCGGGCCCTGGGAGGAAAGGCGGAGGACTTGGGGGCCCTCCTCCACCTGGCCCGAGGAGGGGATTCCCTCGTCCTGCAGGCCCTCGCCCACCTGGGGGAAGCCCTGGGCCGCTTCCTGGCCAACCTGGCCGTGGCCTACGATCCGCGCGGGTGGTGGTGGGGGGCAAGGTGGCGGAGTTCTTCCCTTTTCTGGAGGATTCCCTGCGGCGGGCCCTAGAGGCCCACGCCTTCTTGGAAGCCCATCGGTCCCTTCCCGTGCAACCCTCGGTCTACGGGCATCTGGCCCCGGCGGTGGGCGGCGCCAGCCTTTTTCTGGCGCGGTTTTTTTGAGCTGGGCGGCCTGTGGGCAGAAAGCCCACGTCGCAATGGAGGTAGGTATGAGGAAGTGGCTTTTGGCGATCGGCGTGGCCCTGGGGCTTAGCGCCCTGGCCCAGACGGGCAAGCTGGAGATCTTCTCCTGGTGGGCGGGAGACGAAGGCCCCGCCCTGGAGGCCTCATCCGGCTCTACAAGCAGAAGTACCCGGGCGTGGAGGTCATCAACGCCACCGTGACCGGCGGGGCCGGAGTCAACGCCAAGGCGGTGCTCAAGACCCGCATGCTGGGGGGCGATCCCCCGGACACCTTCCAAGTGCACGCCGGGATGGAGCTCATCGGCACCTGGGTGGTGGCCGACCGCATGGAGGACCTGACCTCCCTCTTCCGCCAGGAAGGCTGGCTCCAGGCCTTCCCCAAAGCTCATTGACCTGATCTCCTACAAGGGAGGCATCTGGAGCGTCCCCGTCAACATCCACCGCTCCAACGTCATGTGGTACATCCCCGCCAACCTGCAGCGGTGGGGGGTGACCCCGCCCAAGACCTGGGCGGAGTTCCTGGCCACCTGCCAGACCCTGAAGCAGAAGGGCCTCCAGGCTCCCCTGGCCCTGGGGGAGAACTGGACCCAGCAGCACCTCTGGGAGAGCGTGGCCCTGGCCACTTTGGGGGCGGAAGGCTGGAACAACCTCTGGAGCGGGAAGCTGAAGTTCACCGACCCCAAGGCGGTGGCGGTCTGGGAAACCTTCGGGAAGGTCCTGGACTGCGCCAATAAGGACGCCGCCGGCCTTTCCTGGCAGCAGGCCGTGGACCGGGTGGTCCAAGGGCAGGCGGCCTTCAACATCATGGGCGACTGGGCCGCCGGATACATGGCCACCACCTTGAAGCTTCGCCCAGGCACCGACTTCGCCTGGGCGCTTCCCCCGGAACCTCCGGAATCTTCATGATGCTCTCCGACTCCTTCGGCCTGCCCAAGGGGGCGAAGAACCGCCAGAACGCCCTCAACTGGCTTAAGCTCGTGGGCTCCAAGGAGGGGCAGGACACCTTCAACCCCCTCAAAGGCTCCATCGCCGCCCGGCTGGACTCTGACCCCGCCAAGTACAACGCCTACGGCCAGTCCGCCATGAAGGACTGGAAGTCCAACCGCATCGTGGGTTCCCTGGTCCACGGGGCCGTGCGCCCGAGAGCTTCATGAGCCAGTTCGGCACCGTAATGGAGATCTTCCTGCAGAACAAGAACGCCCAAGCGGCGGCCAACGCCGCCCAGGCCATCGCCAGCCAGGTGGGCTTGGGCCGCTAAGGGCTTGGAACCCGCAGGGGCAAATGCCCCTGCGGGTTTTCCCCCGGAGGCAACGTGCGCGACCGGATCACGGCCTTTCTGGTCCTCCTCCCCTCCTTGGTGGCGGTGGGCATCTTCGTCTACGGCTTCATCGGGCAAAACCTTTGGGCCTCTCTCACCGACTGGGGGCGAAACCCCGCCCAGGCCCTGGCCTTGCGGCCCGAACTCCACTTCGTGGGCCTGGAAAACTACCGCGAGCTCTTCACCGGTTTTGTGGACGCGCGCTTCCGCCAGAGCGTGGTGAACCTTATCTTCTTTACCCTCTTCTTCATGGCGGGAAGCTAGGGCTTGGGCTCCTTTTGGCCCTGGCCCTGGACCGGAGCCCCAAAGGGGAGGGGTTTTTCCGCACCGTCTTCCTCTTCCCCATGGCCCTCTCCTTCGTGGTCACGGGGACCATCTGGCGCTGGCTTTTGCAACCCCAAGGGGGGGTGAACGTTCTCCCTACCCTGTTGGGCCTGCCGCCCCTCTCCCTCCCCTGGCTCACCACCCGGGCGCAGACCCTGGTGTTTGACTGGAACCAGCTCCCCTTCTACACGGCCCTCGTGGTGGGGCTTGTCTTTCTCTACGTGGCCTGGGCGCCCGCCGGGAGGGGGAAAGGAAGCGGTTTTACTGGAGCCTGTCCTCCGGAGGCCTCCTTCTCCTCTTTGCCCTCACCTGGGGAAGAGGGGTGCACCTGCTTCCCTACCCCGAACCTCATGGCTTCAGCCTGGCCCTGGTGGGGGTCATCCTGGCGGCGGTCTGGCAGATGTCGGGGTACACCATGGCCCTCTACCTGGCGGGCCTCCGGGGGATTCCCGTGGAGGTCCTCGAGGCCGCCCGGGTGGACGGGGCCAGCGAGTGGCAGCTTTTCCGGCGGGTCATCTTCCCATGCTCGCCCCCATCACCCTTTCGGCCATGATCGTCCTGGGGCACATCGCCCTCAAGATCTTTGACCTCATCTTCGCCATGGCCGGCCTGGACTACGCCCCCACCGACGTGCCCGCCATCTACATGTACCTCCTCGCCTTCCGGGGCAACCAGTTCGCCAAGGGGGCGGCCATCGGCATCCTTCTCCTCCTCCTGGTGGCGGTGGTGGTCATCCCCTATCTCGCCAGCCAGCTCAGGAAGGAGGTGCGGCGGTGATGGGCCGGACGCTCTTATACGCCTTCCTTCTCCTGGCCACCGCCTTCTTCCTCCTCCCCGTGTACCTGGTGGTCCTCACCGCCCTCAAGGAGCCCGCCAAGATCACCCTGGACACGGTCTGGCGCTGGCCCGACCCCGTGTACTGGGAGAGCTTTCGCATCGCCTGGGAGGCCTTCCGTCCCAAGTTTCAAAACAGCCTGGTCCTAGCCCTTTCCGCCACCCTCCTCTCCGCCGCGGTAGGGGCCCTCAACGGGTACGTGTTGGCCAAGTGGCCCTTCAGGGGGTCGGGCCTCCTCTTCGCCCTGATGCTCTTCGGGATGTTCATCCCCTACCAGAGCATCCTCATCCCCCTCTTCCAGTTTGTGAAGGCCATCGGGCTTTATGGAACCCTCCTTGGCCTCATCCTGGTACACGTGGTCTACGGCATCCCCATCGTCACCCTTATTTTCAAGAACTATTACAGTGAGATCCCCGATGAGCTGGTGGAGGCGGCCCGCATAGACGGCGCCGGTTTCTTCGGGGTGTTCCGCCACGTGATCCTGCCCCTTTCCGCCCCGGCCTTCGTGGTGGTGGCCATCTGGCAGTTCACCCAGATCTGGAACGAGTTCCTTTTCGCCGTGACCCTTACCCGGCCCGAAAGCCAGCCCATCACCGTGGCCTTGGCCCAACTCGCCGGAGGGGAGGCGGTGAAGTGGAACCTGCCCATGGCAGGAGCCATCCTGGCGGCCCTGCCCACCCTCCTCGTCTACATCTTTCTAGGTCGCTACTTCCTCCGGGGGCTTCTGGCGGGCTCGGTGAAGGGGTAGCGTAGACTGAACCATGCGCGTCTGGATCCAAGAACGCCTGGGAGGCCCCTTGGCCCTGAGGGAGGTCCCCGAACCCACCCCAGGCCCCGGGGAGGTCTTGGTGCAGGTGGAGGCGGTGGGCCTCAACTTCGCCGACCACCTGATGCGCCTGGGAGGGTATCTGACCCGGGTGCACCCGCCCTTCACCCCGGGGATGGAGCTGGTGGGCCAGGTGGCGGGGAAGCGGTACGCCGCCCTCCTTTCCCACGGGGCCCTGGCGGAGAAGGTGGCCGTGCCCCCGGAGCACCTCCTGCCCGTGCCGGAGGGCCTAAGCCCCGAGGAGGCGGCCGCATACCCTGTCTCCTTCCTCACCGCCTACCTGGCCCTCCGGCAAGCCCAGGCCAGGCCGGGGGAGTGGGTTTTGGTGCAGG
>BBBL01000195.1 GCA_001311545.1 Thermus kawarayensis JCM 12314
CCCGCCAGGGCACGGCCACCCGCCGCCCCAAGGCCTCCCCCTCCTCCCCCAGGGGGGGCAGGTAGCTCATGGGGGGCAAGGGAAGGGGAAGGGCCACCCGGAGGGCCCGCATACCCCTAGGATAAGGGCGTGCGCCTGGCGGTGCTCTTTTCGGGAGTGGCCCTGTACAGCGCCCTCTACGCCGTGGTCCCCCTCCTTCCCCTCCTGGAACGTCTCTTTCAAGCCCCCCCGGGGGCGGCGGGGCCCGGGATGGGCCTGCCCCTCCTCCTCCTCGTCCTCCTCTCCCCTGGTGCCCAGGCTTCCCCTCCCCGCCGGGATCCTCTTGGGCGGGGGGCTCCTTCTGGTGGGGCTAGGAGGGCTTTTAGGGGCCGTAAGCCCCAACCTCCTCTCCTGGACCTCTTCCGCCTCCTCCAGGGCGTGGGGGCCGGCCCTGGTCCCCACCCTGGCCATCGCCCTCATCCCCCTCCTCTTCCCCCAAAGCCCTGGAGATGGCCGGGGTCTACATGGCGGGCAACGTCTTGGGCGGGGGGCTTGGCCGGGTGCTTTCGGGGCTTTTGGCCGAGGCCCTGGGGGTGCGGGAGGCCCTTGGGCTCCTCTCCCTTCCCGCCTTGGCCTTGGGGCTTCTCCTCCTCAAGGCCCCCGGGGGGTTACCCTCCCTGGGGGTACCCCGGTATGAGCTCCGGGCCTGGCGCCTCTATCTGGTGGGAAGCCTCCTCCTTTTCCTCAACCTCTTCCTGGCTAACCTCCTTCCCTACCGCCTCCTGGAGCTGGGCTTCCGCCCGGGAGGGGTGGGGCTCGTCTATCTGGCCTACCTCTTCGGCATCCCGGGGAGCGCCCTCTCGGGGGTGCTGGCGAGGCGGTTTGGGGCGGTGGCCACCTTCCGCTTGGCCTTCCTCGGGGTGCTCGTAGGGATGGGCCTCCTCCTCCTCAAGCCCCCCTACCTGGTCCTGGGCTTTGTGCTCCTGATGGCCGCCCTCTTCACCGCCCAGAGCCTGGCCTCGGGGGCCGCCGGGCGGCAGGGGGCGGGGGTGAGCGGCGCCTACGTGGCCAGCTTCTACCTGGGGGGGACCCTGGCTGGCCTCCTCTACCCCTTTTTCCTCCACAGCTTTCCCCTGGCCGTAGGGGTGGGGATGGCCCTGGCCCTCCTCGCCCTCCTCCTCGCCCCCCTTCGGTAGTATGGGCCCGTGGAGGTCCACGCCGCCGACCAGTACCTGGTGGCCCCCGGGGAGGCGAGCCTCCTGAAGGTCTACGAGGCCCTCCAGGGCACGGGGCTTTACCCCCCTTCCCGCCGGTGGAGCTCGGAGGGTGGGTGGTGGTGAAGAACGTCCAGGGCTACGACCTGGTGCGCCCCTTCGTGGGGAGCTTCGGGCTTCTGGGAGAGGCCTTGGAGGTGGTCTTCCGCCTGCGGCCGGGGCGGGCCTCCGGCTTCCTCCGCCGCCCCTGGGAGGGGGCCTTCCCCGAGCTTAGGCCCCTCCCCCGCTTCCTCTTCGCCCTGCGGGAAGGAGGGAGGGCGTGGCTTTACGCCTTCCACTTCGGCCACGAAAGGGAGGTGGCCCGCTTCCGGGAGCTCGGCGGGGAGGAGGTGGGGCCTTTGGACCTCCGCCCCCTCTTCCCCTCGGGGATGGGGGTGGGGGAAGGGCCCCTTTGGGACCTGCGCTTCTCCTGGAAGGACGGGGGGGAAAGACCCCCGGTCCCGGGGGCCTTCCTCCGGTTGGCGGAGGCCCTCTGATACCACCCCGTGCTGGCCCAAGCCAGCATGGGGGCCCCGGTAAGACCTTAGGCAAGGCTTCCCCGAGCCGGTAGGGCGAAGGAAAGGGGGAGAAAGGGTATGACCCCCTGCGGCCTCGGAAAGGCTACCTGTGGGCGGGGTAAGGGTATCCTTTAGGGGATGGAGGCGTTGGAACGGGAAGCCCTAAAGGCCATCCAAGAAGCCCGGGACCTCGAGGCCCTCAAGGCCCTCCGCGCCCGCTACCTGGGCAGGAAGGGCCTCCTCACCCAGGAGATGAAGGCCCTGGCGGCCCTGCCCCTGGAGGAGAGGAGGGCCCGGGGGCAGGCCCTGAACGCCCTCAAGGAAACCCTGGAAAGGGCCCTGGAGGCCAGGGAGCGGGCCCTGGAGGAGGAGGCCCTGCGCCAGGCCCTGGAGGCCGAGCGCCTGGACGTTTCCCTGCCGGGGGCGCGCCTCTTCCCCGGGGGCCTCCACCCCATCACCCTCATGGAGCGGGAGCTGGTGGAGATCTTCCGCGCCCTGGGCTACCAGGCGGTGGAGGGCCCGGAGGTGGAAGGCGAGTTCTTCAACTTCGACGCCTGAACATCCCCGAGCACCACCCGGCCCGGGACATGTGGGACACCTTCTGGCTGGAAGGCTCCCTAGCCTGGAGGGCCCCTTGGGGGAGGAGGTGCGGGGGCGGCTCCTCCTCAGGACCCACACCTCCCCCATGCAGGTGCGCTACATGGTGGCCCACACCCCTCCCTTTCGCATCGTGGTCCCGGGGCGGGTCTTCCGCTTTGAGCAGACGGACGCCACCCACGAGGCGGTCTTCCACCAGCTGGAAGGCCTGGTGGTGGGGGAAGGGATCACCATGCCCACCTCAAGGGGGCCATCTACGAGCTCGCCCAGGCCCTCTACGGCCCCCATTCCAGGGTGCGCTTCCAGCCCGTCTACTTCCCCTTCGTGGAGCCCGGGGCCCAGTTCGCCGTCTGGTGGCCCGAGGGCAAGAGGTGGCTGGAGCTGGGCGGGGCGGGCATGGTCCACCCCAAGGTCTTCCAGGCGGTGGACGCCTACCGGGAGCGCCTTAACCTCCCCCCCGCCTACCAGGGGGTGACGGGCTTCGCCTTCGGGCTCGGGGTGGAGCGCCTGGCCATGCTCCGCTACGGCATCCCCGACATCCGTTACTTCTTCGGCGCCAGGCTCAAGGTGCTGGAGCAGTTCAGGGGGGTCCTATGAGGGTGCCCTTCTCTTGGTTGAAGCAGTACGTGCCCGAGCTGGAAAGCCCCGAGGTCCTGGAGGAGCGCCTGGCGGGCCTGGGCTTTGAGACGGACCGGATGGAGCGGGTCTTCCAGATCCCCCGGGGCGTGGTCTTCGCCCGGGTCCTCGAGGCCCACCCCATCCCCGGCACCAGGCTTAAGCGCCTTCTCCTGGAGGCGGGGCGGGTGGTGGAGGTGGTCTCGGGGGCGGAAAACGCCCGAGAGGGCATCGGGGTGGCCCTGGCCCTCCCCGGCACGGAGCTTGGGGGAGGGCGCGTTGGGGAGCGGGTCTTCCAGGGGGTACGCTCCTTCGGCATGGCCCTCTCCCCCAAGGAGCTCGGGGTGGGGGAGTACGGCGGGGGGCTCCTGGAGTTCCCCCCGGAGGCCCTTCCCCCGGCACCCCCTTGGCGGAGGCCTGGCCCGAGGAGGTGGTGCTGGACCTGGAGGTCACCCCCAACCGCCCGGACGCCTGGGCCTTTTAGGCCTCGCCCGGGACCTCCACGCCCTGGGCTACGCCTGGTGGAGCCGGAGGCCGCCCTGAAGGCGGAGGCCCTCCCCCTCCCCTTCTCCCTAAGGGTGGAGGACCCGGAGGGGGCCCCCCACTTCACCCTGGGCTACGCCTTCGGCCTAAAGGTGGGCCCAAGCCCCCTATGGATGCAGCGGGCCCTCTTCGCCGCCGGGATGCGCCCCATCAGCAACGTGGTGGACATCACCAACTACGTGATGCTAGAAAGGGCCCAGCCCATGCACGCCTTTGACCTGCGCTTCGTGGGAGAGGGGATCCTGGTGCGGCGGGCCCGGGAAGGGGAAAGGCTCAAGACCCTGGACGGGGTGGAAAGAACCCTCCACCCCGAGGACCTGGTCATCGCCGGCCGGAAGGGGGAGGAAAGCTTCCCCTTGGGCCTCGCCGGGGTCATGGGGGGGGCGGAAAGCGAGGTGAGGGAGGACACGGGGGCCATCGCCCTGGAGGTGGCCTGCTTTGACCCGGTCACCATCCGCAAGACCGCCCGCCGCCACGGCCTCCGCACCGAGGCCAGCCACCGCTTTGAGCGGG
>BBBL01000196.1 GCA_001311545.1 Thermus kawarayensis JCM 12314
CCCAGGCGGAGGCTGAGGCGAGGGCGGTGCGGGAGAAGGCCCAGGCCCGCCTGGAGGAGGCGGTGGCCCTGGTCGTCCGGGGGGTCTTGCCGTGATCGCTCCCATGGAGAAGTTAGTCCTGGCCGGGCCCAAGGGCCGGGCCAGGGAGCTTCTCCAGGCCCTGCAGCAGGCAGGGGTGGTCCACCTGGAAACCCTCCGGGCGGAGGCCCTTTCCGAGTACAAGCTCTCCCCGGAGGAGCGGGAGGAGCAGAGGCGCTGGGAGGCCGTGGCCGCGGGGGCGGAGCACGTCCTCGCCCTCCTCGGCCGGGAGGTGGAGCCCGCAAGGCCCTTTCCGGATGGCCTCGAGGCCGCTGAGAAGGCCCTCGCCCCCCTCCAGGCCCACGCCGAGGGGCTCTCCCGGCAGAGGCAGGAGCTTTTGGAGGAGCTCTCCCTGGCGGAGGCCTACCTGGAACCCTTGGAGAAGCTTTCCGAGATGGCCCACGGCCTGGACCGAAGCCCCTTCTTCCGCCCCCTTCCCTTCCTCCTCAGCGCCAAGGAGCTTCCCCTGGTGGAGGAGGGGCTGAGAAGGCCCTGGAAGACCGCTTCCTCCTGGCCGTGGAGCCTATGGCAAGGGGCTTGCCGGCCTTTTGCTGGTCCACCGCAAGGACCAGGAGGCCGCCAAGGCCGCCCTTTCCCGGCTGGGCCTCGCCGAGCTCCGCCTGCCCGGGGCCTACGCCGACCTCCCCCTTTCCCAGGCGGCGAGGCGCCTGAAGGAGCGGGCCGAGGCCGCCCCCCGGGAGCTTTCCGAGGTGCGCCAGGCCCTTTATCGGCTGGCCCAGGAGACCCATTCCACCCTGCAGAGCCTCTGGACCCGGGCCAAGGACGAGGTGGCCCGGCTCAAGGCCCTGGAGGAGCTGGCCTCGGGGCGGTTCGGCTTCGGGCTCTTGGGGTACGTCCCCGTGAAGGCCAAGCCCAGGGTGGAAGAGGCCCTCTCCCGCCACAAGGAGAACGTGGTCTACGCCTTTGAGCCCGTGGACGAGCACCACGAGAGGGACCACGTCCCCGTGGCCCTGGACAACCCCCCCTGGGCCAGGCCCTTTGAGCTTCTGGTGAGCTTCCTCAACACCCCCAAGTACGGCTCCGTTGACCCCACCCCGGTGGTCCCCGTCTTCTTCCCCTTCTGGTTTGGATGATCGTGGGGGACATCGGCTACGCCCTCCTCTTCTACCTGGTGGGGCGCTGGCTTTCCGGGTACGTGAAGCGGAACGAGCCTTTGGTCATTGACCTCTTCGCCCTCAGGCTCAAGCCCCCGGTCATCGGCAAGCTGGTCTACATCCTGAACTGGATGGTCTTCTGGACGGTGGTCTGGGGGGTGGTCTACGGGGAGTTCTTCGGCACCTTCCTGGAGCACCTGGGGGTCTTCGGCACCCCCGAGCACCCGGGGCTTATCCCCATCCTCATCCCCCGCATAGACACCGCCAAGACCGCCAACCTCCTCATCCTCCTCTCCGTGGCCTTCGGGGTGGTCATGGTCTTCTGGGGGCTTGCCTTGCGGGCCTACCTCGGCCTCAAGCACCGCCACATGGCCCACTTCTGGGAGGGGGTAGGGTACCTGGGGGGGCTCGTGGGCATCCTGGCCCTGGCCGCTTCCTACCTCGGCAACCTTCAGGCGGGCGGGCTTTCCGCCTTGATGTACCTCGGGTTCGGGGTCTTTCTCCTGTCCATCCTCATGAGCCGGATCTGGCTCATGTTGCCGGAGATCTTCACCCAGGCGGGCCACATCCTCTCCCACATCCGTATCTACGCCGTGGGGGCGGCGGGGGGCATTCTGGCGGGCCTCCTCACCGACGTGGGCTTCGCCATGGCGGAACGGCTTGGGCTTTTGGGCGTGCTCCTGGGCCTTTTGGTGGCGGGGGTCTTGCACCTCCTCATCCTCCTCCTCACCACCCTGGGCCACATGCTCCAGCCCATCCGTTTGATTTGGGTGGAGTTCTTCACCAAGTTCGGTTTCTACGAGGAGAACGGCAGGCCATACCGGCCGTTCAGAAGCGTCCGCGAGACGCAGTAGGGAGGGAAAGAGATGAAGAAGCTTTTGGTTCTCCTTTTGGTGGCGGTGTTCGGCGCGTTGGCCTTGGCGGCGGAGGAAGCGGCGGCCTCCGGGGGTCTGGACCGGGGCCTCATCGCCGTGGGCATGGGCCTGGCGGTGGGCTTAGCCGCCCTGGGCACGGGTGTGGCCCAGGCCCGCATCGGTGCGGCGGGCGTGGGGGCCATCGCCGAGGACCGGGGCAACTTCGGCACCGCCCTCATCTTCCTCCTCCTGCCCGAGACCCTGGTGATCTTCGGCCTTCTCATCGCCTTCATCCTCAACGGCAAGCTCTAAGCAGTCCTTGGGGCCAGGCCCCTAAAGGGGCTTGGCCCTTTTCCCAAGGAGGCGAGATGTCCAAACTGGAAGCCATTCTGAGCCAGGAGGTGGAGGCGGAGATCCGCTCCCTCCTGGAAGAGGCCAAGGCCAGGGCGGAGGGCCTGCGCAAGGAGGCGGAGGCCAAGGCGGAGGCCCTCCTCCAGGGGCGGAAGCGGGCTCTGGAGGCCCAGTTCCAGGCCGCTTTGCGCCGGGCGGAAAGCGCCGGGGAGCTCCTTCTGGCCACCGCCCGCACCCAGGCCAAGGGGGAGGTGCTCCAGGCGGTGAGGGCCAAGGCGGAGGAGGCCCTTTTGGCCTTCCCGGGAAGCCCGAGTGGCCCGGGGTCCTGCGCAAGCTGGCCGAGGAAGCCCTTTCCGCCCTTCCTGAGCCCGAGGCCCTGGTCTCCCACCCGGAGAACCTGCCCCATCTGGAGCCCTTGGCTAAGGAGCGCGGCCTGAGCTTCAGGCCGACCCGGCCTTGCGCCTGGGGGTGCGGGTTTTGGGCAAGGAGGGCAGGACCCAGGTGGAAAACGCCCTGGAAAGCCGCCTGGAGCGGGCGTGGGACGCCCTTTCCTCCCAGGTGGCCCAGGTCCTTTGGGGCTAGGCCATGGCGGATGACTTCGGCTACCTCAACGCCCGGGTGCGGGCCCGGCGGGCCACCCTCCTCAAGGAAAGCTTCTTCCAGGAGGCCCTGGACCTTTCCTTCCCCGACCTCCTGCGCCTCCTCTCGGAGAGCGTCTACGGGGGGGAACTCGCCGGGCAGGGCCTGCCCGAGGTGGACCGGGCCATCGCCCGCACCCAGGAGAGGCTCCTCTCGGACCTGCCGAGGCTGGTGACGGGGGAGGCCCGGGGAGGCGGTGCGGCTCCTCCTCCTGCGCCAGGACCTCCACAACCTCCAGGCCCTCCTTCGCGCCAAGGCCACGGGCCGCCCCTTGGAGGAGGTACCCCTCCTCCCCGGGACCCTGAAGGAGGAGCTTTGGCGCCAGGCCTACGAGGCCCAGGACGCCGCCGGCGTGGCCCAGGTCCTCTCCCTTCCCGGCCATCCCCTGGCCCGGGCCTTGCGGGGGGTGCTGCGGGAGACCCAGGACCTGGCCCGGGTGGAGGCCTTTTTGGCCAAGCGCTTCTTTGAGGGGGTGGTGAAGGGGGCCAAGGCCCTGGAGGAGCCTGCCCTCCGGGACTACCTGGCCCTGGAGGTGGACGCCGAGAACCTGCGCACCGCCTTCAAGCTCCAGGGCCAGGAGGTGGCCCCGGAGGCGGTCTTCGTCCGGGGAGGGCGCTTCCTGGACAGGGTGCGCTTCACCCGCCTTCTGGAGGGGGATTACGCCGTTTTGGACGAGCTTTCCGGCACTCCCCTCGCCGGGCTCTCCGGGGTGCGGGAGGCCAAGGAGCTGGAAAGGCGCTTAAGGTGCCTTCTCCTAAAGGAGGCCAGGCGGGGGAGCACCGATCCTCTGGGGGCGGGGCTGGTCCTGGCCTACGTCAAGGAAAGGGAGTGGGAGGCCATGCGCCTTAGGCTCCTGGCCCGGCGGGCCTACTTCGGCCTTCCCCGCGCCCAGGTGGAAGAGGAGGTGGTCTGCCCATGAGGATCGCGGTGATCGCCGATCCCGAGGCGGCCCAGCTTCCGCTGGCGGG
>BBBL01000197.1 GCA_001311545.1 Thermus kawarayensis JCM 12314
GCGGCGAGGGGGCGGAGGTGCGGCCGCCACCGCCGCGGCGCTTCCCCCGCTGGAGCCCCGGGAACCTTCCCGGGTCAAAGGGGTTCTTGGTGGGGAAAAAGGCGGAGTGCTCCGTGGAGGAACCCATGCCGAACTCGTCCAGGTTGGTCTTGCCCAGGACCAGGGCGCCAAGGGCCCGAAGCCTCGCCACCGCCGTGGCCTCGTAGGGGGGCAGGAAGTTCTCCAGAAGGCGGCTTCCCGCGGTAGTGCGGAGGCCCCGGGTCACGATGTTGTCCTTCACGGCCACCACCAGGCCCGCCAGGGGCAGGCGGGGGTCCAACCTCTGGGCCTCCTGCAGAAGCCCTTCGTTCAAGGTGAGGAAGGCCCCAAGCCCCGGGTCCAGCTCCCGAACCCGCCTCTGGTAGGCCTCGGCCACCTCCAGGGGGGAGACCTCCCCCCGGGCCACCCGGGCGCGGATCTCGTGGGCCAACATGCCCCCACTATAGCCGGAAGTGAAGGCGAAGCCAGTCCCGAAAGCCTAAGTACGCCTCCTCGCCCCCCCGGGCAGGTAGGTGACGTCCCCTGGCTCGTGGCGGAACCAGGTGTACTGCCTTTTGGCGTAGGCCTTCACCGCCCGGATGTCCCTAAGGAGGGCTTCCTCCAGGCCGTACTCCCCCCGGAGGTAACCCGCCACCTCCTTGTAGCCGATGGCCTGCAAGGCGGTGGGCATCTCGGGGTACCGGGCGAGAAGCCCTCGGACCTCCTCCACCAGGCCCCGGGCGAACTGGGCCCTGGCCCTTTCCTCCAGCCTGGGGAAAAGCCAGGCCCTTTCGGGCCACAGGACGAGCTTCTTGTAGCGGAAGCGGGGAGGCCTTCGGGGGAAACGGGCAGGGGGAGTCCCGGTACGCCGGTAGACCTCCAAAGCCCGCACCAGCCTCCGGGGGTTCCGCCCCACTCGCCTCGTGTCCTCGAGGCTCACCCGGGCGAGCTCCGCCAGGAGGGCCTCGAGGCCCCTTTCCTCCAGCTCCCGCCAAAGGGCCTTCTGGGTTTTGGGGTCCGGAGGGGGAAGGGCGTGAAGCCCCTGGGAAAGGGCCCGGATGTAGTAGCCGGTGCCCCCCACCACCAAGGGGAGGCGCCCCCTGGCCAGCACCCCGGCAATGGCCTCTTCCGCCAGGTCCAGATAGCGGGCCACGCTCATGGCCTCGCCCGGGGTGAGGACGTCCACCAGGTGGTGGGGCACCCGCGCCCTTTCCTCGGGGGAGGGCTTGTCCGTGCCGATGTCCAGGCCTTGGTAGACCATGGTGGCATCGGCGGAGATGACCTCGAGGGGCAACTCCTCCCCAAGCCTCAAGGCGAGGAGGGTCTTCCCGCTACCCGTGGGCCCGGCGAGAACGGGGACGGCCTCCACATCCCTTATGCTAAGGGCATGTTAGAGCGCCTGGACCGCCTGGAGACCCTGCGGAAGCTAAAAGAACTGCAAGAGCGCATCGCCGAGCTGGCCTACCAGCTCACCGGCGAGGAACCCGCCGCCTGGGCCCCCAGGGTAGACCTCCTGGAGGATGAGGACCACTACATCCTCCTGGTGGACCTCCCTGGAGTCCGGCCCGAGGACCTGGAGCTTTTGGAGGAGGGAAGCCGCGTGACCCTGGCCGGGGTGCGCCACCCCCTTCCCGGAACCTACCTCCTGGAGGAGCGGCCCATGGGCACCTTCCGCCGCACCCTGGACCTGCCGGGGCCCATTGAGGAGGGCACGGCCCAGGCCAGCCTGCGGCACGGCGTGCTGGAGGTGCGCTTCCGGAAGCGCAAGGGCACCTCCCTTCCCGTGGCTCAGTAGACCACCTGGTGGCAGGCCCGGCACCGGGGCTCGTAGTGCTCCAAAGCCCCCACCAGGATCACGGGGTCGGTGTAGCGGGCCGGTTGGCCGTTCACCAAGCGCTGGGTGCGGGTGGCGGGAGCGCCGCACCGGGGGCAGATGGCGGTGAGCTTCTCCACGAACTCCGCCCGGGCCAAAAGCTCAGGCATGAGGCCGAAGGGTTCCCCCCTGAAGTCCAGGTCCAGCCCCGCCAGGATCACCCGCACCCCCCTTTGGGCCAGGCGTTCCACCAGGGGGAGGAGCCCGCTGTCCAGAAACTGGACCTCGTCCACCGCTACCACCTCGGGCAGGGGGTCCAGGTGGGCTTCCATCTCCTGGGCGCGCTCTATGGGAATGGCCTCTACCCTTTCCCCATCGTGGCTTACCACATAGGCCTGGTGGTAGCGGTCGTCCAAACGCGGCTTGAAGACCACCACCCGCTGCTTCGCGATGAGGGCCCGCTTGACCCGGCGGATGAGCTCCTCGCTCTTGCCGGAGAACATAGGGCCAGCGATCACCTCAATCCAACCCTGGCGGTGGAGTATAGGGGGCATGGGTCCCTCCTAGGAAAGCTTAAACGCAACCTGGGGGCCTTGGGGGCCCCAGGTCCAGCCAGCCCTTACCGCCCCTTGCGGTAAGAATCCCCGTAGCGGCGCTGGAAGCGCTCTACCCTACCCTCCGTGTCCACGAACCGCTGCTGGCCCGTGTAGAAGGATGGCACTTGCTGCAGACCTCCACGTGGATCTCAGGCCTCACCGAATAGGTGTGGATGACGTTGCCGCAACCGCAGATGATGCGGGCGGGAACCAGCTTAGTGGATGCCTTCTTTCACGCTCGCCTCCTGCCGCACGGTCTTGGCCGTGCGAAGACCATCTCCCAGTCTAAGGGCGGAGGGCCTAAGAAGCAAGGCCTACCGGGGCGGGGGAAGGCGCCGCCAGGCGGGCCCCAGAGCCTGCGCCTGAGCCCCCGCCAGGCCCCATACCCCAGGCCGGCCAACAGGGCCACCGCCGCCAAAAGCCAGACCAGGCCCAGCACCGCCAGCCCCAAAAGGGCAAGGAGCAAGAAGCCTAAAGGGGCGTACCAAGGAACCCGCACCCCCTGATTCTAACCGGGGTTTGTGCTAGAATGGTGAGTGCCCCAGGGCAGGGGTGCGGTCGCGCCTGGAGGCCCAAACCTCCGGGTGAGGAAAGTCCGGGCACCATAGGGCAGGGTGCCAGCTAACGGCTGGGCGGGGCAACCCGACGGAAAGTGCCACAGAGAAGAGACCGCCAGCGGCCGGGGCCTCCCCCGGTGCGGGCAAGGGTGAAACGGTGGGGTAAGAGCCACCGCCTGGCCTGGCAACAGGCTGGGGCACGGCAAACCCCACCCGGTGCAAGGCCCAGTAGGCAGGAAGGGCTTGCCCGGCCCGAGAGAACCTGCGGGATGGGCCGCTTGAGGCCGGTGGCGACACCGGTCCCAGAGAGATGACCGCAGAAAACAGAACCCGGCTTACGCCCTGCCCTGGCTCCCCTCGAGGCGAGCCTCGAGGGGTTTTTCTGTATGGCAAAAGCACATCGCACGAAGCTCCGCCCGGAGCGGTCCATCTCCACGTGCGTGGGGACTACGGCCGGGGGCTTATACCTCGGCATCGGGCGGTTGAAAAACCTCCCCCGCCCTCAGGCTCCAGCCCCACCCGGGCGAGGAAGGCCTCCCAGGTCTCGGGAAGGGGGAAGCCCAGGGCCCGAAGCCTGGGCCCCTCAGCGAAGACCTCCCGGGCCAGGGCGAGGGCGGCCTCCCGGTCCTCCCGGGCCGCGTCCCTCAGGTACCCCCGGAAGGGGGTCCCACTCCTCACGCGTCCAGGAGCTCCTCCGGGTCGCCTCCTCCCCCCGGTCCAGGAGCTCCCTCACCCAGGCCACGTAGCCCGGGCCAGGGCTAGGGGGGCGTAAGCCAGGGAGGTTTCTTGAGCCATACCACCTTGTCCCAGGGGACGTCCAGCTCGCTCAGGTCCCGCACGCTGTAGCCGGTGGCCAGCGTCCCGCTGTGGAAGGAGTATACCACGAACCAGAGGCGCCTCATCCTGGGCCCCCGGGCCTCCTCGGGGATGAAGGAGGCGGGGGCCAGGGCGGCCAGCACCGGACCCTGGTCCCGGGCGTAGGCGAAGAGGGCGGCCTCGGGGTGGGCCGGGGCCTCGA
>BBBL01000198.1 GCA_001311545.1 Thermus kawarayensis JCM 12314
TCCCGAGGCCTTCGCCTCCTGGCCCCAGGAGGGACCTCGCCGGGGCCAGCGTGGTCCCGGGCTTGGTGGACCCCCACACCCACCTGATCTACGCGGGCGACCGCTACGAGGAGTTCCTGCGCCGTTCGCGGGGCGAGCCCTACGAGGCCATCCTCCAGGCTGGGGGAGGCATCTACGAGACCGTCCGGGCCACGGTTCAAGCCGAAGATGAGGCGCTCTTGTCCTCGGCCCAGGCGCGGGCCAGGAGCCTCTTGGCCCACGGGGTAACCTCCCTGGAGATCAAGAGCGGCTACGGGCTGGAGCCCGAGGCGGAGCTGCGGCTCCTCAGCTCATCCGCCGACTAAAGGAGAGGGTGCCGCAGCGGGTCTTCGCCACCCTGCTGGCCCACGCGGTGCCCCGAGGGTGGGCGCGGAAGGCCTACGTGCGGGCGCTGGTGGAGGAGGTTCTACCCAGGTGGCCCGGGAGCACCTGGCCCTCATGGCCGATGTGTTCTGCGACCAGGGAGCCTTCACCGTGGAGGAGGCAGAGGTCCTTTTGACCAGCGCGAAGGGCTACGGCCTTGGGGTGAGGCTCCACGCGGAACAGATCGCCCGGACCGGGGCCTCCCAGCTGGCCGCACGCTACGGGCGCTTTCCGCAGACCACCTGGAGATGGCCACGCTGGAGGATCTCTCCTCCTTGGCAGAGGCGGGGGTGGTGGCGGTCCTCCTGCCCGGGGCTGCGCTCTCCCTGAAAAAAACCCCTTCCCCAAGCCGTTCTTCTGCGCCAGGCCGGGGTGAGGGTGGCGCTGGCCAGCGACCACAACCCGGGGACGAGTCCCCTCCTCAACCCCTGGCTCACCATGGCCCTGGCGGTGCACGTGGTAGGGTTGGGTGCGGAAGAGGCCTTGGTAGCCCACACCACTCACGCTGCCCTGGCCCTAGGCCGTCCGGAGCTGGGAAGGCTCGAGCCCGGGGCCATGGCCGATTTTGTGGCCCTCGAGGCGCCGCCCCTGGATCCCATCTACCGCTTCGGCGAGCATCCGCCCCTCGCCGTCTACATCGGAGGGGAGCGGGTATGGTTCTAGTGGGCGAGCCCCTGAACCTGGGGAGCATCATCGCCGTGGCCCGGGACGGACGGACCGTGGGGCTGGCCCAAGGGGCGCGGGAGCGGCTGGAGCGGTGCCGGGCCTACGTGGAGCGCCTCCTGCGGGAGGGGCGGAGGGTCTACGGCGTCACCACGGGCTTCGGCCGCCTGGCCCAGGTGCGGATCCCCCCCTCAGAGGCCCGCTCCTTGCAACGTAACCTCCTCCTCTCCCACGCCATGGGGGTCGGGGAAAATCTGCCCCAGGACGTGGTCCGAGCCATGCTTCTCCTAAGGGCCCAGAGCCTGGCCCTGGGGAACAGCGGGGTGCGCCCCGAGGTGGTGGAGCTCCTCCTGGAGATGCTGAACCGGGGGGTTCACCCTGTGGTTCCTGCCCAGGGCTCGGTGGGGGCCAGCGGGGACCTGGCACCCCTGGCCCACCTGGCCCTTCCCCTCCTCGGGGAGGGGTTCGCCGAGTACGCCGGAGAGGTCCTCCCTGGCGGGGAAGCTTTTCGCCGAGCAGGACTCTCTCCCATCGGGCTGGAGGCCAAAGAGGGGCTGGCCCTCATCAACGGCACCCAGGCCATGACTGCCCTTGGGCTTTTGACCCTGGCCGATGGCTTGAGCGCGATCAAGGTGGCGGACGTGGCCCTAGCATGAGCCTAGAGGCCATCAAGGGCTCGCTGCGGCCCTTCTTTCCCCAGGTGTTCCGCCTGCGCCCCCACCCCGGAGCGGCGCGCGTGGGGGAGAACGTGCTAAAGCTTTGCCAGGGCAGCGAGATCATGCGCTCCCACGAGAACTGCCCTAAGGTCCAAGACCCCTACAGCTTCCGCGCTGCCCCGCAAGTCCACGGTGCTAGCCGCGATGCGCTGGAGCACGCCTTGGAGGTGCTGCTCCGGGAGGCCAACGCCGTAACGGACAACCCCCTCCTCTTCCCGGAGGAGGACCTGGTGCTCTCCGCGGGCAACTTCCACGGGCAGCCTGTGGCCCTGGCCATGGACTACGCCAAGATAGCCCTGGCGGAGCTGGCCAGCATCAGCGAGCGGCGGACGGAGAAGATGCTGGACCCGGCCTTCTCCGGCCTGCCCGCCTTCCTGGCGGCCCAGGGAGGGCTCCACTCTGGCCTCATGATCAGCCAGTACACCGCAGCCAGCCTGGTCTCCGAAAACAAGGTGCTGGCCCACCCGGCCAGCGTGGACTCCATCCCCACCAGCGCCAACCAGGAGGACCACGTTTCCATGGGTACCACGGCTGCCCGCCACGCCCGCATGGTCCTGGAGAACCTGCGCCACGTGCTGGCCATAGAGGTCCGGGTAGCCCTGGAAGCCTTGGAGTACCACCGACCCTCCGGGCGGGAAGGGGGGTGGAGGCGGCCCGCCAGGCCCTGCGGGACGCAATCCCGCCCCTCACGGAAGATCGCTTCCTGGCCCCGGACCACGCCAGGGTCCACGCCCTGCTTTTCAGCGGCGACCTCCTAGCCGGGTAGAGGCAGCGGTGGGCCCCTTAGCCTGAGGCCCTGGCCCACCAGAGGGCGAGGACCTCGGCCAGAAGGCGGGCGGCCACCAAGGAGGAAAGGCCGGTGGGGTCCAGGTTGGGGGCCAGCTCGACCAGGTCCACACCGATAAGCTCGTTCCGCTCTATCACCTTCGAGGAGGGCCAGGGTCTCGCCGTAGCTCAACCCCTCCACCTCGGGGCTACTGGTCCCAGGAAGTAGGGCGGGGTCGAGCACGTCCACGTCTACGCTCACGTAGACCCGTTGGCCCCGGGGCAAAAGCGGTTTTACCGCCTCCACGTTCCGGCGGACCTCCTGGGCCGACACCAGGACGTGGCCCCGCTCCTTGGCCGCCCGGTAAGCCTCGGGGCTCACGCGAAGGCCGCGGAGGCCGATGCAGGTGATGCCCTGGAGGCCCGGGAGTTCCTCCACCGCCCTGCGGAAGGGGCTGGAGTTGGAGTAGCGGGTTCCGTGGCGCTGGTCGCTGAAGTCTAAGTGGGCGTCCAACTGGACGACATAGAGGGGTTCGCCCGCGTAGGCGCGCAGGACCGGCAGGGTGATGGAGTGGTCCCCCCCCACGAAGACGGGGAGGCGAACCCTGCTCCGGAGAGCCCGGGCGGCCTCGGTGATGCGGCGAAAGCTTTCCTGGTACTCCAGCTGGGCCGGGTCCACGTCCCCGGCGTCCACCACCCGGACCTCGCGGAGGCGCGGACCCCGCTCGGGGTCGAAAAGGCCCTCCTCTGGATGGAAGGCGTAGCGGGCGCTGGCCTCCCGGATGGCGCTCGGGGCGAAGCGGGCGCCTGGCCGAAAGCCCACGGCGAAGTCGTAGGGTAGGCCCAAGAGGGCCACGTCGGCCTCCCAGGTGGCCTCGAGGGGAAGGTAGGGGGCCTTAAAGAAGGTATGGGGGCCAGTGAAGGTCAATTCACCTGCGCGCATGTGCACGCCCACAGATTAACCCAAGCTGTCCTCATATACCGGACTTACGCCCTGCTTATGGTTCCCAAAGAATGGGCCTCAAGATGTTTCCCTACGGGAGAGCAGCCGGTGACTAGGGAGGCCCGATGAAGCTGCTTCCCCGCTAGGGAATCCACGACACCCTCTACCGCGCCCTCAACCAACCCCTGGTACTCTTCTTTGAGCTGGACTTACGCGGCCTCCACTTGCACCGGTAACAGGGGGCTCAAATCCAGGCTCAGCTTACCCGCGATGAGTCTCCGTCGGCATTGGCAGAAACTCAACTTCAGCCGCTCTCGCTGACACTCAATGAGCCTATAGGCCACCAACCCCAAGGCCAGATGGGTGATCCATGTATCTTGCCTCCTGAGGTAGGCCCTACCGCTCTGATCACCGGGCCACCACGCCCGCGGGGCTGATGGGTAGCCACCCGCCCT
>BBBL01000199.1 GCA_001311545.1 Thermus kawarayensis JCM 12314
TGGTAGAGGAGCAGGGGGTAGCAGTCCGCCACCCCCACCCGGAGGAGGAGGCCGGGGGTACGGGTGAGGAGGCCGTCCCCTTCCCAGACCCCGGGGCCTTCCACGAGGTGCACCGCCGTGCCGTGGACCTGCTTGAGGCCCGCCACCTTGGGGTGGCCGAAGGCCTCGAGGACCCGCCTTTGGTTCTCCGCCACCCTCTCGGGGTCGTCCCCGGTGGAGGCGGAAAGGTTGAGGCTGGAAAAGGGGCCTTCGGACACGCCCCCAAGGCGGGTGGTGAAGCCGTGGGGAACGGGGAGGGGTGGTGAGCAGGGGGACCATCCTCCCATTCTGCCAGGCCCAGGGTGCCCTTTACCATTTAGCTTATGGAGCGCATAGGTATACTGAGGGCCATGAAGACGGACCGGAACCAGCTCCGCTTCAACCAGACCCTTCTGGTGCTCACCCTCCCCCTGGCGGCCCTTTTGGACCTGCCCTGGCTCGTGTACGCCCTCTTCCTCCTGCTGGCGAGCCAGCACACCCCCCTAGACCTGATGGTGGCCTTGAAACGCCTTCTCCGCCTTCCCCCCCATGTGGTGGAGGAGGACCCCCGGCCCCACCGCTTCGCCCGCTTCCTGGGGGCGGTTTTCCTAGGCCTGGCCTCCCTCGCCCTTCTCCTGGGCCTGAAGGGGGTGGGCTACACCCTGGCCCTCCTGGTGGCCCTCCTCGCCTTTATCAACCTGGCCTTCGGCTTCTGCCTCGGGTGCTTCCTCTACCTCCACCTCCGCTACGCCCGGGCCCTCTTCACCGGGAAATAGCCTCCAGAAGGCGCACCATCTCGATGGCGGTGAAGACCGCCTCGGCCCCCTTATTCCCCGCCTTGCCCCCGGCCCTTTCCTGGGCCTCCTCGGGGGTGTTGGTGGTGAGGACCCCGAAGACGATGGGCTTCTCCGTCTGGAGCATGGCCTGCATGAGGCCGCCTGCCGCCTGGGCGGCCACGTACTCAAAGTGGGGGGTCTCCCCCCGGATCACCGCCCCCAGGGCCACCACGGCGTCCACGTCGGGGCGGCTCGCCAGGCGCTTGGCCACCAAGGGAAGCTCAAAGGAACCCGGAACCCAGGCCACCAGGACCTCGGCGGGGTCCCCCCCAAGCCGGGCGTAGGCTCCAGAGCCCCCTCCAAAAGGAGCTTGGTCACCCGCTCGTTGAAGCGGCCCACGGCCAGGGCGAGCCTGACCCCTTTGGCGGTGAGGATGGGGGAAAAGGTCTTGGGCTTCATGGCCTCACTATACTTTGGGGGTGGAACGCTACCTCCTGGTGGCCTTGGGTGGGGCCCTGGGTTCCTTCCTGCGCTACGCCCTGGGGGCCTGGGCGCAAGGGGTGCTGGGCCCCGGCTTTCCCTGGAGCACCCTCCTGGTGAACGCTCTGGGAAGTTTTCTCATCGGCGCGTGGTGCGGCTCTCCCTGGAAGGGGCCCTCTCCGGGGAGGCCCGGCTCTTCCTGGCGGTGGGGGTTTTGGGGGGCTTCACCACCTTTTCCTCCTTGAGCTACGAGACCCTGGCCCTCCTGCAGGAAGGCGAGGCGGTCAAGGCCCTCCTCTACGCGGGGGGAAGCCTCCTCCTCGGGCTCTTTCTGGTCTTTTGGGGTTACCGCCTGGGCGGGGCCCTGGTAAGCTAGGGGCATGAAGCTCCAGGGGGAGGCCCGGCTCCTCAGGATCTTCGTGGGGGAGTCGGACCGGTACGGGGGGAGGCCTCTTTACGAGGCCCTCGTCCTCGAGGCCCGCAGGCGGGGCCTGGCCGGGGCCACGGTCTTCAAGGGCTTCATGGGTTACGGGGCCCACTCCCGCATCCACACCGCCAAGGTCCTGCAGCTTTCCGAGGACCTGCCCGTCATGGTGGAGATCGTGGACACCGAGGAAAAGATCCAGGCCTTCCTACCGGTACTGGACGAGATGGTCAGGGAAGGCCTGGTGACCCTGGAGAAGGTGGAGGTCATCCGCTACCGGAGCCGGTGAGCCAGAACCCTTTTCCCTCCCCGGGACTGGCCTACCCTTGGGGCATGGAGCGGGTTCCTCCCGGGCAGAGTCACCGAGCGCTTCCCCATCCTCACCTACGGGGAAGAACCCCGGGTTTCCAAAGAGGCGTGGCGCCTGGACCTCTTCGGCCTGGTGGAGGCCCCCCTCGGCCTCACCTACGCCGACCTCCTGGCCTTTCCCCAGGTGGACCTCACCCGGGACTTTCACTGCGTCACCGGCTGGAGCCGCCTGGACGCGGCCTGGCGGGGGGTGCGGGTGAGGGACCTCTTGGAAAGGGCCAGACCCCGCCCCGAGGCGGTGGCGGCCCTGGTCCATAGCTACGGGGCTACACCACCAACCTCCTCCTGGAGGACCTCCTTAGGGAGGACGTCCTCCTGGCCCACACCCTCTCCGGCAAGCCCCTGCCCCCGGAGAGGGGAGGCCCCGTGCGCCTCCTCGTGCCCCACCTCTACGCCTGGAAGAGCGCCAAGTGGGTGCGGGGCATAGAGCTTCTGGACCACCTGGAACTGGGCTTTTGGGAGAGGCTGGGCTACCACTGGCGGGGGGACCCCTGGCAGGAGGAGCGCTTCCAGGAGGGCCCCGTTCCCGCCGCCAGCCTTCGCTTTCGCAGTAAAAAAAACTTGATATAATCAGGCTGAGAAAGGAGGAAAGCATGACCGCCCTGGAGCAAGCCCGCCTCGAGGTGGACCAGGCCCTCAAGGCCTACGAGGAGTGCGTGGCCCGGGAGGAGGCGGAGTACGGGAAGGAGTACGAGCGGGTGACCTTCATGGAGTACGAGGCCCCGGCCCCCGACCCCTGCGCCGAGGCCTTTGCCCGCCTGCTGGAGGCGGTGCGGGCCTACGAGCGGGCCGGGGGGAACCGGGAGGACCTAACGCTTCGGGGCAAGGAGGCCCGGGTCTACGAGGCGCTGGACAAGGAGTAGGCCTGGGGCCTGCCCTCCTGGAAATAGTAGGCCTCCCGGAACCCCAGGGAAAGGAGGAGGCCACGTGTTTCGCCGAAGGCAAAGCCCACCTCCTCCGGGCGGTGGCGTCGGAGCCCAGGACCACCCCGAGGCCGAGCTCCCGGGCCCTTTGGAGGAGGACGGGGGCCGGGTAGACCTCTTTCGCGGGCTTCCTCAGCCCGGCGGTGTTCACGTCCAGGAAAAGCCCCTCCTCGGCCATGGCCCTAAGGGCGGGCTCGGCCAGGTCCAAAAGGGCCTCCTGGGGGAGGCGGTGGCCGAACTTCTTGGGGAGGTCCAGGTGGCCGATGGCGTGGAAGAGGCCGCTACGGGCCGCCCGCTCCACCTCCTGGAAGTAGGCCCGGAAGACCTCCTTGAGGTCGCGCCAGGCGTATTCCTCCTGGTGGTCCGGGTGGTCCAGGGGCCAGGCCCCCAGGAAGTGGACGCTCCCGATGACGTAGTCAAAGGGGTAGGCCTTGAGGAGCCCAGCCACGAAGGCCTCGGTGCCGGGGTGGAAGTCAGCCTCGAGGCCGATGCCCACGTAGAGGTCCGGATTGCTCTCCCGCACCCTTTCCAGGGCCAGAAGGTAAAAGGGAAGCTGGGAGAGGGCCATGCGGCTTCCCGGGTCGTACCAGGAGGGCATGGGGGCGTGATCGGTGAAGACCAGGCCCTTAAGCCCCCCTTTCCGCGCCTGGAACAGGTACTCCCCCGGGGCACCCTCCGCGTGCCCGCAAAGGGGGGTGTGGACGTGGCTATCCACCATGGGAAGATTCTATCCGCACCACCTGGTCCCGCCAGGTGTAGGCCACCACCTCCTGCCCCAGGGCCCGGGAGAGATCCAGGGAAAGGAAGGGGTCCTCCACGGCCTCCCCAGCCTCCTGCACCAGGACCGGGCGGAAGGGGGGCAGAAGGTGGGGGTAGCGCCGGAGAACGGCCCCCACCCGGAAGGAGGCCGCCCAGAGCCGCTTTAGGGCGAAGAGGGCCTCCTGGGG
>BBBL01000200.1 GCA_001311545.1 Thermus kawarayensis JCM 12314
GCCCAAAAGGCGGGAGGGGGTGCCCGTCCTTGGCACCTGCAACACCACGTGGGCCACCTCCAGGTGGCCGTTGGAGAGGTAGACCGCCCGCACCGCCTCGGGCAGGGGGAGGCTCAAGGCGGGCAGGGACTCGTGGGGCAGGGGCTTGGCGGGGCCGGAGCCTCCACGTAGGGCAGGGGGGCGAGGGCGAGGAGAAGGAAGAGCATGGTGGGATTTTACCTGAGGAGGTCCAGCCCGTCGGGGAAGCGGAGGAAGCCGGGCCCCACCCCGGGGGTGCCGGTCCTGCCGTACTGGAGAACCACCCGGCCCGCCTTGCGGTCCACCACCAGCACCCGGTGGCGGCGGTCGTCGGTGAGGACCACCAGGCCCGAGGGGAGGCCCACGGCCACCGAGGGATGGTCCAGGCGGTCCTTGGGAGAGGTGGGGGCGTAGCGCCAAAGGACGCGGCCCGAAAGGTCCACCTCGTACACAGCCCCCGGGGAGGACCAGTCCGCCACCAGCAGGGTGCCCCAGGGGGTGAGGTTGGTGTCGGAGGGATAACGGGCAGGGAGGGGCAGGGTCTTGAGGCGGCGCCCCTGGAGGTCCACGATGGCCACGTCCCGGCCCACGATCTCCGTCACCAGGAGGCGGTCCTGGCCCAAGGGGAAGGCGCCGTTGGGCTTGTTGAAGTAGCCATCGGCGTTGCGGCAGACCCCGGTATGGCCCAGAACCCGCTTGAGCCGGCCCTCCTGCGTGAGGAGAAGGACCCGGCAGTTGCGGATGTCGGCCACGGCGAGAAGCCCCGAGGGCAGGGGCACCAGGTCGTCGGGGTTATCCAGCTGGCCCGGTCCCTTCCCTGGGCGGCCCGGGCTTTCCGTAAACCCAAAGGAGCCTCCCCTCGGGGTAGCTCACCGCCGCCACCGCGTCCACCTCGGGGTCGGTGATGTAGGCCACCCTTCCCCCGGGTGCGAAGAAGACGTCGTCGGTGTAGCGGAAGGGGGGTGGGAGGGGGACCGTGCGCACCAGGCGCCCCTCGCCCGAAAGCTCCACCAGGCGGTGGTTGCCAGCGTCCGCCACCACCAGGCCCTTCCCCAAGGGACCCTGGGCAAGGGCAAGGAGGCCCCAAAAGCTTAGGAGCAAGGCAGGGATAGACCTTCTCATCGGGGGCAGTCTAAGCTTGCACCCTGAACCCAGGCTGAAGCCTAGCCCGCAAGGCCTTGCCACACCAGAAAGGCGTTGAGCCCCAGGACCAAGAGGGCCCCCGCCCAGGCCAGGGCCCGCACCCAGGGGGGGTTGGCCAGGGAGCCCATCACCCCGGGGTCCTCGGTGAGCCGGACCAGGGGAAAGAGGGTGAAGGGAAGCTGGAAGGAGAGGACCACCTGGGAGAGGACGATGAGGGCCATGGGGGAGGCCCCCAGGGTGAGGGCGAAAGAGGCGGGCAGGACGGCGAAGAGCCGGGTGAGGAGGCGAAGCTCGCCGGCTGGCTCCTCGCCCTTAGGAACCCCTCCACCACCACCTGGGCGGCCAGGGTGCCCGTGGTGGTGCTGGAAAGGCCGCTGGCCAGGAGGCCCACCCCGAAGGCCAGGGCCGCCAGAGGGCCCAGGAGGGGGGCCAGGGTGTGGTAGGCCTGGGCCAGGTCGGCGATGACCAAGCCCCTCTGGTGGAAGACCGCCGCCGCCACCACCAGGATGGCCCCGTTCACCAGCCAGGCCCCCGAAAGCGCCAGCACGGTGTCCAGGAGGAGGAGGCGGTAGACCCTCTTGCGGGCCTCCCCCAGCCTCGTCTTCACCTGGGCCGAGTGCAGGAAAAGGTTGTGGGGCATGACCGTGGCCCCCAGGATGCCCAGGGCCACGTAGAGGCCCCCGGGGTCCAGGAGGCTCCCGTCGGGGAGGAAGGCGTGGCGCAAGAGGCCAGGGAGGGAAGGCTTGGCCAGGAAGAGCTCCGCCACGTAGGCCAGACCGATGACCCCTACCAAGAAGGCGATGGCCCCCTCCACCGCCCGGAAGCCGAACCGCTCCAGGCGAAGGATCAGGAAGACGTCCAAAACGGTGAGCCAGGCGGCGAGGACCAGGGGCAGGCCGAAGAGGAGGTTCAGGGCCACCGCCATGCCCATGAACTCGGCCAGGTCGGTGGCCACCATGGCCAGGAGGGCGGTGAGGAAGAGGAAGCGGCCGAAGCGGCCGGGGTAGCGGGCCCTGAGGTGTTCCGCCAGGTCCTGGCCCGTGGCCACCCCCAGCTTGGCGGCCAGGGCCTGGAAGAGGACGGCCATGGCGCTGGCCAGGGTGACCACGAAGAGGAGGCTGTAGCCATAGCGGCTTCCCGCCTCGAGGCTCGTGGCCCAGTTCCCCGGGTCCATGTAGCCCACGGAAACGAGGAACCCCGGTCCCAGGTACCACCACCAAGGCCGGGATTTAGGTATGCCTAATCCCATGAAGCCAGTATACACTCCCCCCTTGGGAAGCAGGGCTTCAGCCTCTTTTCAGGAAGGGTGGCATACTGGAGGCCAGGAGGTGAAGCATGGGCAAGCGGAAGTGGGCGTACGCGATCCTGGTCCTCGGCCTGGGCCTGGCCTTGGCCCAAAGCGGCCAGGCCCTCTACGGGCAGCACTGCGCTACCTGCCACCAGGCGAACGGCCAGGGCCTCCCCGGGGCCTTCCCCCCTTTGGCGGGGCACGTGCCGGAGATCCTGGCCAAGAAGGAGGGGCGCACCTACCTCCTGGACCTGGTCCTCTTCGGGCTTCAGGGCCAGATCCGGGTGAAGGGCCAGACCTACAACGGGGCCATGCCCGCCTGGGGCCCGCAGCTTAAAGACGCGAGGTGGCCGCCATCCTGAACTACGTGGTCCAGGCCTTCGGCAACAAGCCCCCCAAGGGGTTCAAGCCCTACGAGGCCAGCGAGGTGGCCAAGGAGCGGGCCAAGAAGCTGACCCCGGAGAAGGTCTTGGCCTTTAGGAAGTCCCTCGGGCTCTAGCATGGCGCATCTTCTCCTCCTCGAGGACGACCCCATCCTGGGCCAGGCGGTGGCGGAGGCCCTGGAGCAACACGGCTTCCACGTCCTCTGGGCCAAAGGGGAGGAGGAGGCCTGGGGCCTGGTCCTGAGTAAGCCCCTGGAGGCCCTGGTTCTGGACGTCAAGCTCCCCGAGGGAGAGGAGGCGGGCTTTCGCTTCGCCCGTGACCTTCGCCAGGCGGGCATCCAAAGCCCCATCCTCTTCCTCACCGCCAAGGACGCCCTAGAGGACCGCCTGCGGGGGCTGGAGGTAGGGGAGGACTACCTCACCAAGCCCTTCCACCTTCCCGAGCTCATCGCCCGGTCCGGGCCCTGTTGAGGCGGGGGGAGGTGCGGCCCACCCGGGTGGAGGCAGGAGGCGTGGTCCTGGAAGTGGAGGCGCGCCGGGTGCTCAGAGAAGGCGCCCCCGTGGCCCTCACCGCCAAGGAGTACCAGGTGCTTGAGCTTCTCCTCCTGAACCGGGGCCGGCTCTTCACCAAGGAAGAGATCCTGGAAAGGGTATGGGGGCCGGGGTACGAGGGGGAGTCCAACCTGGTAGAGGTCTACGTGAAGAACCTGCGCAAGAAGCTGGGTGAGGAGCTGATAGAAACGGTGCGGGGGCTGGGCTACCGCGTCCCGGGATGAGCCTCCGGGCCCGCATCGCCCTCCTCACGGGGCTCGTGGCCCTCCTGGGGCTTGGTCTGGGCCTTTTCCTTTCCAGCCTCCTCCTCTCCCGCCTGGCCCTCGCCGAGATGGACCGCACCCTGCGCCTCCAGGCCCGCACCCTGTTGCAGGAGGCCCTGGCCGAGCCCGACCGCCCAGATACCCCCGGAGGAGGAGGCGGACCTGCTTTTCAGCGACTTTCCCGCCGCCGCCTGGGTCTACCAGGGAGAGAGGCCCGTCTGGCAGGGAGGGCTTCCCGGGGCGCCCGCCCTGGTGCAGAGCGTGGCCCCGGGCAAGG
>BBBL01000201.1 GCA_001311545.1 Thermus kawarayensis JCM 12314
CCCGCACCCCCGAGGCCTGGGCCCGGGGGCTTGGCCTACGGCAGGAACCCGTGGGCGCCCTCCTCTACCTTTTCCCGGAAGCCACCGACGCCCCTTCAACACCCAGGGGTACCGCTTCGGGGTGGTGGTGGCCTTTCTGGACGGGGAAGGCCGGGTGTTGCAGGTGGTCCACCTGAGGCCGGGGGAAACGTACACCCCCGGCACCGCCTACCGGGGAGTGCTGGAGGTGCGGGAAGGGCTCCTCTCCCTGCGCCCCGGGGACCGGGTAACCCCCAAGGGGCTGGCCCCTCCTGGGAGAGGCCCCTGAGCCCCCGACCGCAAAACGGCGGCCTCCTGCCTCCGTGCCGCCGCTCGGCAGCGGGGCCTACTCCTTGGCCTCCGACCCCTCGGACTTGCCCCCGTCCTCGGAACCCTTCTTGGCGTAGTCCTTCACGTGCCAGCCTGACCCCTTGAAGACGATGGCGGGCGGGGTGATGACCCGCTTCAAAGGCTCCCCGGTCTCCGGGTGCGCCTTCAAGGGTTCGTCGTGGAATCCCTGCTCAAACTCGTAGTAGTTGCCCGTCTCCAAGCCCTTGTAGACGTAGACCGGCATAGGCTACCCTCCTGGGCCCCATTTTGACACTCCCTTCCCTTGAGTGTCAAGGAAGGGGCGTAGTACCCTCCCTCCGTGGACAAGCCCGCCTTGCGCCGCCTCGCCCTGAAGGTCTGGCGTACCCTGGACCGGGAAGCCTCTCCCGCCAGGTCCTGGAGGCCCTCCTCCCCTGGCTGGCCAGGGAGGGCTTCCGGGACATCCTCCTTTACCACCCCCTGCCCCACGAGCTGGACCTCACCCCCCTGGTGGAGGCCTACCCCGCCCGCTACTACCTCCCAAAGTGGCCGGGGAAGGCCTGAGCGTCCACCCCTGGGGTCCCTTGCGCCGGGACCTTCGGCCTCGAGGAGCCCACCACCGAGGCCGTGGACCCCGGGGTCTTGGAGCTGGTGGTGGTGCCGGGCCTGGCCTTTGACCGGGAGGCTTCCGCCTGGGCCACGGCAAGGGGTACTACGACCGGTTTCTGGCCGGGGTGCGGGTCCCCTCCCTGGGGGTGGTGCCCAAGGCCCTTCTCCTGCCCTGCCTTCCCCGGGACCCCTGGGATATCCCCGTGGCCTTCCTGGCCACGGAAGAGGGGGTACGGCGCCGGGAGCCCCGGGGTGCTAAACTCACCCCATGCGGGGTGCCCTCCTGGACCGGGATGGGGTTCTGCTCCTTTTAGACGAGGAGGCCCTTTACAAGAAGGCCTTGGAGCTTTCCGCCCACGGGGCCGGGCTGGAGAAGAGCCTGGCCGTCCTGAGCAGGGTGATGGGCAGGCTCTTGCGGGCGGTGCGCCACCTGGAGGTGCGCACCCTGGAGGAAGAGGAGGATCTCTGGCAGGACCTGGTCCGGGAAGCGTCCCGGGAGCTGCGGGTGCCCGAGGCACACCTTCTGCCTTGGCGCTACTACCGCTTCATGAAAAAGACCCCCCAAGGGGAGGCCCTCCTCCAGGGGCTCAAGGCCCAGGGGCTTCGGATAGGGGTGCTCTCCAACACCCTGCCGAGCCTGGAGGCAAGCCTGGCCTACCACGGACTGGCCTCCTACGTGGACGGGTTCTTCGCCTCCTGCGCCCTGGGGGTGGCCAAGCCCGACCCCCGGGCCTTCCTCATGGCCCTGGAAGGCCTGGGGCTTTCGCCCCAGGAAACCCTTTACCTAGACGATGACCCCGAGAACGTGGACGCCGCCCGGAGGCTGGGCCTCCGGGCGGAGGTTTACCGGGCTACAGCACGGGAAGCTCGGCCACGGTAGCCACCTCCAGGGAGGGGTTTCCCTGCCTAAAGGCGGCGATCCGTCCCACCACGTGCCCCCCTGCCCGGACCACCACCTTCTCCATGGCCCTCATGGTCTCCCCGCTGGAAACCACATCGGAAACCAGGGTCACCTTCTGGTTGAGAAGCTTCTCGGCGAAGCGGCGGTCCAGCCAGAGCACCTCCCCCACCCCCAGGGTCAGGGTCTGGACCTCCTGGATGATGGGGTCTTCCATGTAGGGACGGCGGCGCCTGCGGGCCACCACGTAGGAGAGGCCCAGGGTCTCCGCCAGCACGTGGGTGAGGGGGATAGGGCTCGTCTCGGTGGTGAAAAGGATCTCGGTATCCGAAGGGACCAGGGGCCTCAAGGCCAAGGCGGCGGCCCGGACCAGCTCAGGGTCCCCCAGAAACTCCACCAAGGAATGCGCCTTCCCGGCAGGGGCTCGATCAAGGGCACGTGCCGGGTGATGCCGCCGATGGCGATGGGGTAGGTTTCCATAGCCTCCTCCTATTCCGGCTTGAAAAGGGGCAGGTGGCCCAAGGCCACCACGTCCCGGCGAGGGGTACCCTCGGTGAAGACGGCGAGCACCGCCACCACCTCTCCTCCCACGCTCTCAATGAGCTCCCTGAGGCCCGCCAGGGTGGAGCCCGTGGAGACCACGTCGTCCACGATGGCCACCTTCTTGCCCCGGATGAGGGGAACATCCGCCCCGTCCAGCACCAAAAGCTGGGGCTTCCCCGTGGTGATGGAGAGCACCTGGCGGCTTATGGGGTTGATCATGTAGGGCTTCTCCGTTTTGCGGGCCACCACGTAGGGCTTGCCCGTGATGCGGGAGAGGGCGTGGGCCAGGGGAACGGCCTTGACCTCCGGGGTGACCAGGGTTTCCACTTCCGGGGGTAAGCGTTTGGCCAGCTCCTCCGCCGCCGCCTCGGTGAGCTCGGTGTCGCCCAAGAGGTTCAAAAGGGCCACGGCCACATCCGGCCCCACCTGGACGATGGGAAGGTCCCGCTTGACCCCGGCGATCTCCACAGGGTAGGTCCTCACGGGCCCAGTCTATACTGAAGGCATGCTGAGCGCCAAGATTGAAACCCTGGGCGTGGACCCCCAGAACGGGAGCGTGGTGGTCCTGCTCAGGACGGAGAACGACAAGCTTTTGCCCATCGTCATCGGCCCCCTCGAGGCCCACCACATCGTGGTGGCCCTGCAGGGGGAGAAGCCTCCCCGCCCCCTCACCCCCGACCTCCTTCTCTCGGTCATGGAGATGCTCCAGGCCAAGCTGAAGCGGGTGGAGATCATAGACCTAAGAGACGGCACCTTCTACGCCCGTCTCCTCCTGGAGCACCGGGGGATTGAGCTGGAGGTGGACGCCCGCCCCTCCGACGCCATGGCCCTGGCCCTCAGGGCCGGAGCGCCCATTCTGGTGGCGGAGGAGGTGGTGGAAAAAGCCGGGGTGGAGGAAGCGAGCCTCAAGCCCCACGGGGCCGCGGAAGCTTAGGCCTTGCGCCTTCTCGCCCTCCTCCTTCTCCTCTCCCTGGCCCAGGCCCAGCGCCTGGCGGTCCTGGGGGACTGGGGAGCGGACACGGCGGGGCGGGCCCGGGTGGCGGCCCTCCTCCAAAGGGAGCATGCCAGGGAGCCCCTCGCCGCCCTCCTCACGGTGGGGGACAACTTCTACCCCAAGGGCGCCGTGGTGGAGGCCTTCCTGAGGGAGCTACCCCGTGCCCTCTACCCCGCCTTCGGCAACCATGACGCTCCCCACCTGGCGGAACAGCTTCGCCGCTTCCGCCTGGAAAAGCCCTACTACCGCCTGCGCCTTGGGAACCTCGAGGCCTTCTTCCTCTACACCGAGGAGGGCCTTCTCGCTCAGAGGGCCTGGCTGGCCCAGGCGCTCCAGGCCTCCACCGCCCCCTGGAAGGTCCTGGTGCTCCACCGCCCCCTTTACTCCTCGGGGCTCCACGGGGGAAGCCCGGCCCTAAGGAGCCTCCTTAAGCCCCTCCTCCGCCAGCACGGGGTGGCCCTGGTCCTGGCGGGGCACGACCACCACTACGAGCGCCTGGAGGTGGCTCCACCACCCACCTGGTGGTGGGGGGAGGGGGAGCGGG
>BBBL01000202.1 GCA_001311545.1 Thermus kawarayensis JCM 12314
GACGAAGAAGCGGGCATCGGGGAGGAGGCGGGCCTGGGCTTCCCGCTCCAGGAGGGGGTCCTCGGCCTCCCGCACCTGGGCGAAGCGGAAGAAGGCCTCCCGGGCCCGGGGAAAGCGCTCCAGGAGGAGGGGGAAGACCACGAGGCGCAGGTAGTTCCGGTCCAGGGAGAGGTCCCGGTTACTGGGGTCCTCCCGCCAGGCCTCTCCCAGGGCCCGCAGGTAAGCCCTCAGGTCCTCCCGGGGAAAGGGAAGGAGGGGGCGGACCACGAGCCCCTCCTTCTCCCGGATGCCAAGACCCCTGGCCGTGCCTGGAGGAGCTTGAGGAGAAGGGTTTCCGCCTGGTCGTCCAGGGTGTGGGCGGTGAGGATGGCCTTGGCCCCCACTTCCCGGGCCACCCGGTGGAGAAAGGCGTAACGCACCTCCCGGGCCAAGCTCCAGGTTCTCCCCCCGCCTCCCGGCGATCCTTCCCACCTCCACCCGCTCGGCGAAGAAGGGAAAGCCCAGCTTCTCCGCCAAGGCCCGCACGAAGGCCAGGTCCTCGGGGCTTTCAGGGCGGAGGCCGTGGTCCAGGTGGGCCACCACCCCCCCTCTCCCGGCCCGCCGGACCAGGTAGGCCAGGCCACCGAGTCCCCGCCCCCCGAGACGGCCAGGACCAAGGGTCCCTGGGGGCAAGCCGCTCCAGGCGCTCTCTAAAGGCGGCCTCGAGGGGAAGCAAGCCCAATACCCCTTCTCCCCCTTTCCCTCACCCCGCCGGCTTGGGGAAGCCCGCCTAGGGGCCCCCCTGCTGGCCCAAGCCAGCATGGGGTGGCATCACGCCTCCAGCAACCCAGAGCGGGATCGGGCGGCCTGCCCTTTCCAGCCCCACCGCCACACCCCGCATGGGTCCAGTCTACGATAGACTGGGGGCATGCGGATCCGCTTTCGGGAAAACGGGCCCTACGTGGTGGAGCTCCCCCGGGGGCCAAGGTGCGCCTCAACGGGGAAGAGATTCCCCTTCCTAAGGGCAACCTGGCCCTTTGCCGCTGCGGCGGTTCCCAGAGGAAGCCCTTCTGCGATGGCACCCACAAGACCCTGGGGTTCCAGGCCGAAGCGGGGGAGATCCGGATAGAGGTGGCTCAAGGCTAAGGGGCTCCGCCCCGGGGCCGGCCAGAAGGGGCAAAACCCCGGGGGTTCCCGGGGCTTCCTGGTGGGCGCGAGTGGACTTGAACCACCGACCCCTACCGTGTCAAGGTAGTGCTCTGGCCACCTGAGCTACGCGCCCTTGCCTTTGGAGGCGCCGGCCGGATTCGAACCGGCGAATGGAGGTTTTGCAGACCTCTGCCTTACCCCTTGGCTACGGCGCCAAGCCGTAAGGTATGGTAGCACGGGAAGGAAGCCCTGTCAAGGAAAGCCCTTTCCCAGCGGGAAATGCTATGATGCCAGGCAATGGGCGAGGTCTTCGTGCGCTTAAGGCGGGGCCGCTGGCCCCTTTCCAAGGGGCTTTTGGTGGAGGCCCTCCTGCCTTTAGGGGTGTCCCTGGAGGCCGCCCAGGCCGTGGCCCACACCGTGGAGGAGCGCCTCAAGGAGGAAGGGCGCAAGGAGGTGGGGCCCAAGGCCTTGCGGCAGGTCTTCCTGGAGGAGGTGGCCAAGGCCCTGGGCCAGGGGATGGCGGAAAGGCTCTCGCGGCAGACCCTTCCCTTTGAAGAGATCCTCGTCCTGCGGGGAAGGCGGCAGAGGCCCTTTTCCAAGGGGCTCCTGGCCCAGAGCCTGGAGGAGGCCGGGCTTCCCCTAAAGGAGGCCCACGCCCTGGCCAAGGCGGTGGAGCGCCGCCTGAGGGAGGAGGGGGTGCGGAGGATCTCCGCCCGTCGCCTGGAACAGGTGGTGGCGGAGGAGGTGGCCCGGGCCAAGGGCAAGGGTGCCGGCCAGCGCTACCTAGAGCGCCAGGCCTTCGCCGGGGAACTCTTCGTAGAGGAGGAGGGCGGCGAGCCCCGCATGCCCTTTTCCAAGGGCATCCTGGCCCAGTCCTCATGGGCATCGGCCTCTCCCCGGAGCAGGCCTACCGCCTGGCCCGGGAGATGGAACGGGCCTTGCGCCAGGAGGGAAGGCGGGTGGTGGGGCGCACGGAGCTCAGGGAACGGGTATACCAGGCCCTCCTCAAGGAGGTGGGGGAGGAGGCGGCCCGCCGCTACCTCCTCTTGCGGAGCCTCCGGAGGAGCGCCCGGCCGGTCCACATCCTCATCGGGGGGGTCACGGGGGTGGGGAAAAGCGTCCTCGCCTCGGCCCTGGCCTACAGGCTGGGCATCACCCACATCGTCCCCTCGGACGCGGTGCGGGAGGTCTTCCGGGCCAGCCTCTCCCGGGACCTCCTCCCCACCCTCCACCTCTCCACCTTTGAGGCCTGGAAGGCCCTCACCCCGGACCTCCTCACCGAGGAAGGCCACGAGGCCCGGGTCCTAAGGGGGTTCCTGGACCAGGTGGCCCGGGTGGCGGTGGGCCTCAGGGCCATCCAGGAACGAAGCGCCCTGGAGGGCACCTCCATAGTCCTGGAGGGGGTTCACGTGGTGCCCCGTTACCTGGACCATCCCCACCGGGAGAGGGTCCTTACCGTGCCCATGCTGGTGGTCCTCCACGACGAGAAGCTCCACCGGGACCGCTTCCTCCTGCGCGACCGGGAAACGGGCCACGCCCGCCCCCAGGAAAAGTACCTGAGGCACTTCCCCGAGATCCGCCTCATCCAAGACCACCTTCTCCTCCTGGCCCAGGAGGAGGGGACCCCGGTCATCCCCGGGGAGGACCTGGACGAGGCGGTGGAAAAGGCCCTGGAGGTGCTGGTGGCCTACCTCGAGGCCCAAAGCCCGGAGGCGGCCCGTGCTTGAGGCCCTGGTCTTCCCCCTCCTCATGGCCCTGGCCTTCCGGCTGGAAAGGCGCCTTCCCTCTGGTCCTGGGGTGTGGGATCAACTTCTCTGGTTCGTTTACCAAAACCAGTGGGGCTCCGGGTGGCTGGCCTATCTTCGGGGCCTGGGGGCGGGCCTCTTCCTGGCGGCGGGCTACGGCAGGCCGGGCCTCGCCTGGGCCCTCACTCCCTGGCCCCTTCTCCTCTACCTGCGCCTGGACCTAAAGGAGTTCGTCCTCTACCTCCCCGCCATGGGGGAAGGCCTGCTCCTGGGGGCCCTCCTTTACCTGGCGGGCTTCCGCAGGCGGTAGGCCAGGTAGGGTAGCCCGAGGCCCAAGGCCCCTCCCAGAAGGGCGTGGAGGGGGTAGCCGAAGAAGACCTGCAGGAGGAGGTAAAGGGCCAAGAGCCCCAGGAAGAGGGGCACGGGGAAGGGCCTCTCCCCGTAGGCCAGGCCCGCCCCCCCCAGGGCCAGGCCCAAGGCCAAGGCGATGCCCTCCTGGTGGGGGCGAAGCCAGAGGAAGTACACGTACCCCGCCACCCCGAGGAGGGAGAGGGCCTGGGCCAGGCGGTTGGGGTCCATCACGCCTTCACGAAGCGGGCCACCAGGAGCTGGGAAAGGACCAAGGCCACGCCCCCCCAGGCCACCTGGCTCCCGCCCCAAAAAGCCCATGGCCGCCGAGAAGACCCCGGCCAGGAGGAAGAAGGCACGTACCTGGGACTCACGGTGAGGCCCAGGACGAAGGCCACCAGAAACCCCGCCACCCCCGGGGAGAGGCTCGCCCCCAGGGCCAGGAAGAGGAGCATGAGGGCGATGGTGATGGCCCCGGCCAGGTAGTAGGCCCCGGGGAAGGGCTCGGGAACCTTTTTGCGGGTGCGCTTGGCCTCTGCCATGCCCCAAGGCTATCACAAAAGCCCGGCGGCCTCGGCCACCCTCTCCAGGCTTGCCGGAACCGGCGGGACCATCTCGGCAACCCGCTCGGCGGTGGCCGGGTCCTTGAGGCCGTGGCCCGTGAGGGTGAGGA
>BBBL01000203.1 GCA_001311545.1 Thermus kawarayensis JCM 12314
TCCCCGGTGAGGACGGCGAAAAGGCCCTCCTGTCCGGCGAGAAGGCCCAGAAGGAGGCGCATAAGGGTCCCGGCGTTGCCGCAGTCCAGGACGTCCTCGGGCTCCTTTAGGCGGAGGCCCCGTCCCCGCACGAGGAAGTGGGGGCCTCTTCCTCTATCCCCGCCCCCAGGCCCTGAGGACCCGGGCGGTGGAGAGGGTGTCCCCCGCCTTCAAGGGGTAAAGGAGCCTTCCCTCCCCCTCGGCCAAGGCCAGGAGCATGAGGCCCCGGTGGGTGACGGACTTGTCCCCGGGAACCGCAAAACCCCCCGCAGGGGGCCGCAGGGGGGGAGGTCTAAAAAGGGCCGGTCCATGACTCCATAGTCTTGGGGCGGGAAGGGGGTCTGGTCAAGGGCAGCCCCGCTTAAAATGGAAATACCCATGGCCCTGGCCTGGTCAAGCCCGGTCTACCTGGAAAGGAAAAGGCTTCTAGACCTCCTGCCTGAGGAACCGGGCTTCGCCGTCTGGCTCGAGGCCCCGGCGGGCTTCGGCAAGAGCGTCCTGGCCGGGCAGCTCGCCGCCAGGCTCGGCCTTCGCACCCTCTGGGCGAGCACCCTCCTGGGAGAGCCCCGGGCCCTCTTGGCCAAGGCCCTGGGCCTTCCCCAGGAGGCCCCCTGGGAAGCTGTGGTGGCCGCCCTGGGGGAGGTGCCCTCCCTGGTGGTCCTGGAGGACCTCACCGGAAGGGAGCCCCTCTCCCCCTCCTCCGCACCCTTCCCTGCCTTTTGGTCCTGGCGAGCCGCAAGCCACTCCCTTACCCCGAGCTCCCCAAGCTCCTGGCCGAGGGCAGGCTGGTCCACCTCCAGGCCCCGGACCTCGCCTTCACCGAGGAGGAGGCCCGGGCCCTCTTCCGGGACCAGGAGGGGTGGCGGGAGGCCCACCGGGCCACGGGGGGCTGGGCCCTTCCCCTCTTCCTCTCCGCCTTCACCGGGAAGCCCCAGAGGTCCAGGCCCTCCTCCAGGGCCTGAGGGAAAGCCTCTCGGAAGAGGAGTTCCGGGAAGGCCTCCTCCTGGCCGCCCTTCCCCTCCTGCCCCCTTCCTGCGCCCTCCCCGCCACGGAAACCCTCTTCCAGAAGGGGCTTCTCCAGAGGGTGCCTGCGGGCTACCGGCTCCATCCCCTCCTCAAGGAGATGGCCCTAAGCGTCCTCCGGGAGGAGGTGCAAGAAGCGGTGCGCCGGGCGGAAGGGAGGCTTCCCCCGGAGGTATGGGCCGAGGCCCTCTTCGGGGCGGGGCTCGAGGAGGAGCTCCTCCGCCTTCTGGAGCTGCCCACCACCCTCCCTATCCCCGCCGAGAGGCTTGTGGCCTGGGAGGCCCTCTTGCGGAGGGGCGGGCCCCGGGCCCGGCTCCGCCTGGGAGAGGCCCTCCTCCAGGTGGGGAGGCGGGAGGGGTTCGCCCTCCTGGAGCCCTTGGCCCAGGGGGAGGACCCCGCCTTGGCCCTTCAGGCCCTGGGGCACCTCGCCTACTACAAGGCCGAGCCCCTCCTGGGAGAGGACCTGGCCGGGGCCCGCGCCCACCTGGAAAAGGGCCTCTCCCTCCTGGACCGGGTGAAGGGGGAACTGGCCGGACGCTTCCTCAACGACGCCGCCCGCGTCCCCTACGAGGAGGGGAGGATGGAGGAGGCCGAGGCCTTCCTGGAGGAGGCCCTAAGGCGGCTTCCCCCGGAGAGCCCCTACCGCCTCGCCCCCCTCGTCAACCTGGCCTTCCTGCGCTTTGAGCGGGAAGGAAGCCTTCTCGGGCGCATCGCCGCCCTGGAGGAGGCGGTGGGGCTTCTAGGCCCCCTCGCCCCCGCCAACCTGGCGGGGCACCTCCGGGACCTGGGCCGGCTTTACCTTCTCTTGGGAGAGCGGGAAAAGGCCCGGGACTACCTGCAGAGGGCCCAGGAGGCCCAAGGGCACCCCCTGGCCTCCCTGGAAGCCCGCATGCTCCTCGCCCACCTGGAAGAAGACGCGAGGGGCTCTCCCGGCTGGTGGCCCAGGCGGAGCTCTGGGAAAGCCCCTACCTGGTGGAACGGGGCAAGGCCCTCCTCTCCCAACTCCGCCGGGACCCGGGCCTCCTTGAGGGGCTCACGGGCTTCTTCCCCTCCCTCGCCCGGGCCCTCCTCCGGGAAGACCCGGCCCTCCTCCCCCCGCGCCCAAAGGAGCGGGAGGAGCGCCTCCTTTGGCACGCCGCCCGCTACCGCCTGTTGCGGCAAGAGGAGGACCTAAAGGCCCTCCTCTCCCTCACGGACGCCAAAGAGAGGGTCCTGGTGGGCCTCGTGCCCCTAGGGCTCCTCCCTAGGAAGCGGCCGGAACTGGCCCGGGCCTACCCCCTCCTGGAGGTACTCCAAAGCGGCTGGAAGGAGGCCATCCTCCTGAGGCTTCCGGAGATCCCGCCCCTCAAGGCCTGGGTGCTGGGCCGCTACCGGGTGGAAACCCCCCTGGGGGAGGTGGTCCCGAAGGGCAGGGCCCGGGAGGTCCTGGCCCTCCTTCTCCTGGGCCTTCCCCGGGAGGAGATCGCCTTCGCCCTCTGGCCGGACCTTTCCGAGGAGGCCGCCCTCAACAACCTCTACGTGTGGCTTGCCCGGCTCAAGAAACTCCTGGAGCCTGGGGGGTGCCCACCTACCTCCTGGAGGAGGGCCTAAAGGGGGTGGAGTGCGACCTCTACGCCCTGGAGGAGGCCCTAGCGAAAGAGGATGCGGAAAGGTCTATGCCCTTTACCAAGAGCCCCTCTTCCCCGGCCTGGACCATCCCCTCCTGGACCGGAAGCGGGAGGAGGTCTTCCACCGGGTGCGGGCCCTCTTCCTCAAGGGGCGGGAGCCCCGCTACCTGGAGCGCCTCCTGGAGTTGGACCCCCTGGACGAGGAGGCCCTCCTCCTCCTGGTGGAGGGGTGCCTGGCCCGGGGGCAGAGGGCCCGGGCCCAAGCCCACCTGGAGCGCTACCGGAAGAGGCTCTGGGAGGAGCTTAGGGAAAGGCCTTCCCCCGGGGTGGAGGCCCTCCTCAGGCGCCTTTCGGGCTAGCCCCAGGAGAAGCCCTTCCCCTTCCAAGAGGGCCTCCTCCCCGGCCTCCAGGAGAAGGGTGGCGAAGGGCCGCAGAACCTCCTCCCCCAGGCGGGCCTCCCCCTCGAGGAGGGTGAGAACCAAGGGGGCCTCCGGCCTCAGGGCAAGCCGCCCCCTCAAGGGGTAGCGGTAGAGGTGGAAATGGGGCGTGGCCAGTAGCCTCTCCCCTCCCCATAGCGGCTCGGGACGGACCTGGGGAAGGGGGGTGGGCTCCAGGAGGGCCACCCCCAGGGCCTTCTCCAGGTGGAGCTCCCGGGGCCTGCCGTAGTCGTAGAGGCGGTAGGTGAGGTCCGAGGGGGTCTGGACCTCGTAGACCCGGGTGCCCGGACCCAGGGCGTGGATGGTGCCGGCGGGCAGGTAGACCACCTGGCCCGGGACCACCCGCACCCGCCGGAGGACCTCCTCGAGGCGGCCCTCCTCCGCCCGCCTGCGCGCCTCCTCCCGGCTCAAGGGCCTCTCTAGGCCGTAGACGATCTCCCCCGGGGAGAGGACGTACCAGGCCTCGTACTTCCCCGGTTTCCCCTCCCGCCTTAGGGCGTACTCATGGGGCGGGTGGACCTGTACGGAAAGCCATTCCGCCGGGTCCAAGAGCTTCACCAATAGCGGCTCCTCGCAGAGCCACACCTCCCCGATCCCCGGGCCGAAGCCCAGGCCGCTTCCTCCCCAGATGCGGGCCACGGGTTTGGGAGCGCAGAACCGCACGGGAGTTAGCATAAGGAGTATGCGCGACCTGGACCGCGAGGAAACCTACCTGGTGGACCGCAGGGGCCTGGCCTTGGAGCTACGGGACCTGGTGGGCACGGGCCCCGTGCCCCCCG
>BBBL01000204.1 GCA_001311545.1 Thermus kawarayensis JCM 12314
GGACGCCCTGGGGCCCGCCGCCCTCTTCGCCCCCCTGGCCTTCCTCTACGCCGTGCCCCTGGGGCTCGCCCTGGCCGCCCTGGGCCTCCTGGCCCTCCTGGGGAGGTACTTGGGGGAGGACTAGCAACAAAAACTTGCTTAGAAGTGCAGAATGTGGCAACATGAGGGTATGCGGTTGCCTACCGTGTTGCTTGCCCTCACGATGGCCTTTCCGGCCCAGGCCCAGGTGGTGCTCAAGACCTACTACGCGGAGGACCTGGTGAAGACTCCGGGTCTTCTGGAGGTGAGCCCCGGCTTCACCACGGTCATAGACTTCTGGGACACGGTGGACGCGGCATTCTCCGCCAAGCGGGAGCTCCTTCGCCTCGAGGGGGGCGGGAGCAGGCTCCTCCTCTCCACGGGGATGATGGGCACCCAGGCGGGGGCCGTGCCCGTGAAGAGCGGGATGACCGACCTGGTGGTGGAGGTGGGGGGGCGGACCCTCCTCTTCACCGTGCGCATCGGGCCGGGGGAGTACCCGAGGCGCTACCAGGTCCTGCTCAAGAGGACCCAGGGGGGCACCTACGCTCCCGTGGGGGTGGGTTCCACAGGCTTCCGGGAGGCCCCGGCCCTCCCCGCTCCCCAGTCTCCCGCTCCTTCCCGCCCCGCCCAGGGGGTGCAGGCCTCGCCCCCGGAGCCCCAGGTGGCCTTCACCACCACCGTGGAGGCTCCTTCCGGAGAGGGAGGGAAGGTGAGCGTCTTCTTCACCCTGGAGAACCGGGGGAGAAACCCGGTGAGCTTCGCCCTCAACGACCTCCAGGTGCTTCAGGAGGGAAAGCCCCTCCGGTTTGAGGTGCGCCGGGACCCCCTGAAGGCGGTGCTCGGCCCTGGGGAGGGGCAGAGCGGGGTCATCGTGGTGCAGGGGGCGAAGCCCGGGGAACTCCTCCTCAGGTGGCGAGGGGTGGAGCTCGGGCCGGGGCGGAGCTTCCTTCTGGAGAGGCGGCTTCTGGGCAAGACCATCGAGGTCCAGACGGAAGGGAGGTAGGCCTTGGACCTCCTCGCTCCTGGCTGGAGGGCCCCTTCACCCTGAAGGAGGCCCTGGAGCGCTACGGGGAGGCCCTGGTGGCGGAGGCCCTGAGGCGGCGGGCGCTGAAGCCGGTGATGACCCGGCTCGGGCCCGTCCTGGTCCCCGGGGGACGGGGGCGGGTGCTCCTCGGCCTCACCCGGTACTACACTCCCAGGCCCGGGCCCCTGGAGGTGGCCCTCCTGGTGCGGCGACAAGCGGAGGCCATGGCGAGGGAGGGCTACCGCGTCCTGAGGCGCGAGGGGGCGAGGGCCGTCCTGGAGCGGAACGGGGAGCGGGTCCTCCTGGTGGGGAGTCGTGGGCCCTTGGGAAGACGGCCCAAACCCCTGGACGACCTCGAGGCCACCGCCACCCGGGTGGTGGTCCTGGTCCCCGAGGGGACCGTGAAGCGGTCCCGGATAGAGGTGAGGGAGGTGGGGGTTGGAAGTAGCTAACGCCATGAGGGAACTCGTCCTGAGCCTGAAGCCCCCCGAGGGGGTCATCCTGGCCATCACCACCCTGGGCATCGCCCTGGGGGGCTTCCTCATCGCCATCGGGGAGCGGGAGCGGGGGGTGGGCTACCTCATCGCCGCCCTCCTCGGGGGCATCCTCGCCTGGAACGCCCAGGCCCTTTTGAGCCTCATCGGCATATGAACGAGGTCCTCTGTGCCGTGAGCCGGCTGGTGTGCGCCCTCACCCCACCTGTGGTCCTGGTGTGGGCGCTGGTCCTCTTGGCCGTGGTCCTCCTGGGCTACCGGGTGGTGATGGGGGACCTCCGGCGGGCCAAGTGGAGCCTGGTGGCCCTCCTCCTCCTCGCCGGGCTCCTCGCCCCGGTGCCGAACGGGCAAGGGGGGAGGACGGCGGCCTTCTACCCCCTGATCCGCATGCTCACCGGGGGGTACGGGGCCTGCACCTTCATCGGGCCGCCTCCCCGGTACACCCCTTCCCCCGACGAAAGGCCCGTGAAGGGCCTCTCGTGTGGGGGGTCGTGAGAGCTTTGGTGTAGAATGGCTTATATGGTGAAGAAAGCAGAGTTCACCACGCTCACCCTGGACGCCCAGGGCCGGGTGCTCCTTCCCCGTCCCCTCCGCCAGGCCCTGGGCCTGGGGCCGGGGGCCAGGCTGGTGGCCCTGGTGGAGGAGGGGCGTCTGGTCCTCATCCCCTGGGAGCGGGCGGAAGAGGAGCTCTGGGCGGAGCTCGCCGACCTCCGGGAAAGCCTCGCCGAGGAGCTTCTGAGGGAGCGCCGTCTTGAGGCCGAGCGGGATGCCTGAGGGGCCGCGAAAGCTCCTTGACGCCTCGGCCCTCCTCGCCTACCTGCAGAGGGAGCCGGGCTTTGAGGCGGTGCGGGAAGCTCCGGGAGGGTGCGGCCATCAGCGCGGTGAACCTGGCCGAGGTGGCGGGCAAGCTCAAGGCCAAGGGAAAGGACCCGGACCGCATCGTGAGGCGGCTTCTCGCCATGGGTTTAGAGGTCCTGCCCTTCACCCTGGAGGAGGCCCTGGAGGCGGGCGCCCTGGACCCCCTGACCCGGCCCCTGGGCCTTTCCCTGGGGGACCGGGCCTGCCTGGCCGCCGGAAGGTGCGCGGCCTGCCCGTTCTCACCGCCGACCGTGGCTGGCTCGGGGTGGTGCCGGGGGTGGAGGTGCGTGTGGTGCGCTAGGTCCAGGGGGCCTCGAGGACCCTCACCCCGGGGAGGAGGGTCTTCAGGTAGCCACCCGCTCCGGGACGGGAGCTCCCCAGACCTGGCCCACGAACCTCCGGGCGAAGGCCTCCCTCTTGGCCCGCACCCGGGCCCGGGCGTAGCCCCGGCGTCGTACTCCACCGCCACGGGGCCCTCGGGGGTGAACCACACGGCATCGGGCTCCTCCACGGGGTGGCGGGGCTTGAGGCTTACCCGCCACGCCCCGGGGTCAGGCGGGACCCCCAGGCGGAGCCTCAGCTCGGCCACCCCCGCCAGGTGGCGTAGGGCGGCGAGGGGGTAGCGGGCCACGCTGGGGTGGGCGTAGAAGACCACGGGCTCGCTCAGGCGGTAGTAGGTGAGGCCCAGGTAGCCCTCCACCCGCACCGCCTCCTGGGGAGGGAGGAGGCCCCAGCGCCTGGCCTGCCCTTCGGACCAGGCGAGGTCCACGTGGAGGGGGCTCACTGCCCTCCCGCCCCCAGCACCAGGACCGTGAGGGGCGTGCCCTGGCCCACCTCCGCCACCCGCACCACGGCCCTGGTGCCCTCGGGGACGGAAAACAGGTCCGCCGCCGCCGCCCCCAGGAAGAGCTCCAGGGGCGGGGCCTGGCCCTGCTGAATCACCGTGCCCGAAGGCGTGGTGGTGACGGTGGTCTGCTGGCTCCGGGCCCGCACGTAGTCGGAGAGGCCCCTCAAGGACCCCCGCACCAGGTCGGCCACCAGGGAGGGGGCCTCCTCCCGCACCTGGGCGGGCAGGCCCTGGGCCAGGTCAGCCCCTAGGACCACGGCCCGCACGGGGAAGACCTTCCCCGCCAGAACCGCCTGGTCCAGGTTCACCTCCACCCGGCGGGTGGGGGAGAGCTTGGCCTTGCCCAGGAAGGTGGCCCCGTCCTCCGTCTCCAGGGCCACGGGGACCTCCTGCCCCTCGGGCACCACCAGCTTCACCGCGAGCCTCCCGGAGAGCCGGGTGCCGGGGAGGTAGGGGGAGGAGGTGGTGGCGGAAGGCGTGGTGGCCGGGGTGGAAGGCGTGGAGGAGGGAGCCTGTCCCCGCCCGAAGACCTCGGGCAGGTTGGCCTCGAAAAGACCGGGCCCTGGGCCTGGGGCGGGGCGG
>BBBL01000205.1 GCA_001311545.1 Thermus kawarayensis JCM 12314
GGGCGGACGCCGGGGCCCTGGCCGCCCACTACGGCTCGGTCTCCGCCGTCACCTTCCTCGCGGCCCTCACCTTTGCCCAGGAGGTGGGCCACCGCCCCGAGGGGTTTCTGCCCACCCTGGTGGCCCTTCTGGAGGTGCCGGGGATCGTGGTGGCCCTCCTCTTCGCCAAGCGGGGCGGGGGTCGCCTGGGGGAGGCCCTGAGGGAGGTCCTCACGGGGAAGAGCGTGGTCCTCCTCCTGGGGGGGCTTCTCGTGGGGCTCCTCTCGGGAGAGGCGGGGATGGAACGGGTGAAGGCCTTCTTCGTGGACCCCTTTTACGGGGCCCTGACCCTCTTTCTCCTGGACCTGGGCATGGTGGCGGCCTCGAGGGTCTCCGCCCTCCGGCAGGTAGGCCTCCGCTTGGTGGCCTACGGAACCCTGCTTCCCCTCTTCCACGGGGCCTTGGGGGCTTACCTCGGCCACCTGGCGGGGCTCTCCCCCGGGGGGGCCACGGTGCTTGCGGCCATGGCGGCGAGCGCTTCCTACATCGCCGCCCCGGCCGCCGTGAGGATCGCCCTTCCCGAGGCCAACCCCAGTTTGTACCTCACGGCAAGCCTCGCCGTGACCTTTCCCTTTAACCTGGTCCTGGGGATTCCCCTCTACCACGCCCTGGCGGTCCTTTGGGGAGGTTAGGCATGGACTGGTGCCCTTGAAGCTCGTGACCATCGTGGCGGAGAGCCTTCTGGAGAAGAGGCTGGTGGAAGAGATCAAGCGCCTGGGGGCCAAGGGGTACACCATCACCCCGGCCCGGGGGGAGGGCTCCCGGGGGATTAGAAGCGTGGACTGGGAGGGGCAGAACATCCGGCTGGAGACCATCGTGAGCGAGGAGGTGGCCCTAAGGATTCTGGAAAAACTACAGGAAAGCTACTTCCCTCACTACGCCGTCATCGCCTACGTGGAGAACGTCTGGGTTGTCCGGGGGGAGAAGTACGTGTGATGCCGCTCCGTGCATGGGGGCTTCGGGCCGCTACCCGCAGCGGGAGGGGCGCCGGGAAAGGGAAAGCCCCACGCCCGCCAGGAGGAGAAGCCCCAAGAGGATGGCCCAGAGGGGGAGGTGTTGGCCCAGGAAGTAGCCCAGAAGGAAAAGCCCCTGGGTCCAGAGGAGGCTTCCTAAGGCCACCAGGGGGAGGAAGCGGGCGAGGGGGAAGCCCCAGGCCCCGAAGAGGAAGGGGACGAGGGCGCGCACCCCTCCCAGGAAGGGGGCGAGGAGGAGGACGAGGGGGCCAAAGCGGAGGGCCAGGCGCTCGCCCTTTCGCCAGAGGTCCTCGGGGAAGCGCCGCCTCAGGGTTTTCCCCCCGTACCGCCCCAGGGCGTAGCCCAGGAGGTGGCCGAGGAAGCTTCCCAGGAAGAGGAGGGGGAGGAGGGGGAAGGGCCTGAGGCCTCCTTCCCCGGCCAAGCCCCCAGGGCGAGGAGGAGGGTGTCCCCCCCGGGGACGAAGAGGCCGATGGGAAGGCCCGTCTCCAGAAAGAGGGAGAGGGGGGCGAGGAGGAGGAGGGCGCTCATGCGGGGGCGGGCTTGCGGGTGGCCCAGAGGCTACCCAGAAGGAGGACCAGGAGGATAAGGAGGCTGAAGGCCTCTTTGCTGAGCCCCAAGGCCAGCTCGGGGCGGAGGAGGACCTCCTTGGCCAGCTTGTCCCACCCGCCCACGGCGAGCTTCACCCCGGCCAGGCCCACCACCAGGTAGGCCAGGTGGGCGAAGCGGGGGTAGCGGTCCAGGAGGGAGACCACGAGGCTTGCCAGCATCCGGAGGGCGAGGATGCCCAGGAAGACGCCGGTGTAGATCACCCAGAGCCTGTTCGAAAGGGCCACGGCCACCAGGACGGAGTCCACGGCGAAGGCCAGGTCCATGAGCTCCACCTGGGCCACCACCTTCCAGAACTGGGCCGCGCTCACCTCCAGGGGTGGGGGGGCGTGGGCCTCCTCGGGCCTCAGGAAGTGCCTCAAGGCGATGTAGAGGAGGTAGGCCGCCCCCAGGGCCTGCACCCACCAGAGCTTGATGACCAGGGTGGCGAAGAGCAGGGCGAGGCCCCGGAGGATATAGGCCCCCAGGATGCCGTAGAAGAGGGCCTTTCGCCGCAGGTGCGCGGGAAGCTTCTGGACCATGACCCCGAGGATGAGGCGTTGTCCGCCGAAAGGAGGACCTCGAGGACGACAAGCGTCAGGATGGCCGCGAGGGCGCCCGTGAGTTCCATGCTCCACCTCCCAAAAGAAAGGACCACCGCCAGAGGCGGTGGTCTCGCCCGAGGCTTCCGCCCTCCCGGCCCCCGGGGCCTCCGGGCCCGTCATGACGGGGGACCGGCCTTGGGGCTACTCCCCAACCGGGACCAGTATACGCCAAAGGTGGGCAAAGAGGGGACGGGGCCCGGGGCCTTTGGCTATACTCGGAGGCATGGACGAGGTGCAGAGGGTGTCCCAAGGGGAAGCGGCCCCGGCGTTGCCCACCAAGGAGCAGGTCCTCGAGGCCCTGAAGGTGGTCTACGACCCGGAGATCCCGGTGAACATCGTGGACCTGGGCCTGGTCTACGGCGTGGAGATCCACGAGAACGGCGTGGTGGACATCACCATGACCCTCACCGCCATCGGCTGCCCGGCCCAGGACGTGGTCAAGGCCGACGCCGAGATGGCCGTGATGCGCCTGCCTGGGGTGCAGGGGGTGAACGTGGAGTTCGTCTGGACCCCCCCCTGGACCCCCGCCAAGATGACCGAGGAGGGCAAGCGCATGATGCGCATGTTCGGGTTCAACGTGTAGCCCCCGGAGGGCAGCGGGGTCATTTTTCCCCTGGTGCCCTGCCTTGGCCCGTGGGAGAATGGGCCCATGCCGGTTAGCCGTTACTACGACGTCAAGCGGGACGAGAGAGGCGAGCGCTACCTGGAGCCCTACGTCACGGGGTTTTTGCTCCTCAGGCTTCCCCTCCTCAACAAGGGCACGGCCTTCACCGAGGAGGAGCGTCGGGCCCTGGGCTTAGAAGGCCTCCTTCCTCCCCACGTGAACACCCTGGAGGAACAGAAGGAGCGGGTCTACCGCCGCTACCGCCTCGTCCAAAGCCCCCTGGAGAAGCACATCTACCTGCGCCACCTCCAGGACCGGAACGAGGTCCTCTTCTACGCCCTCTTGGTGGACCACCTGGAGGAGATGCTTCCCATCCTCTACACCCCCACGGTGGGGGAGGCGGTGCGGGAGTTCTCCCACATCTACCGCTACCCCCGGGGCTTTACCGCGAGCACCGCCAACATTGACCGCATAGAGGAGGCCCTCCAGAACGTGCCCTTGGAGGAGGTGCGCCTCATCGTGGCCACGGACTCCTCGGCCATCCTGGGCATCGGGGACCAGGGTTACGGGGGATGGCCATCTCCATCGGCAAGCTCACCCTCTACACCGCCGTGGGCGGGGTGGGCCCCGACAAGACCCTGCCCGTGGAGCTGGACGTGGGCACCGACCGGGAGGACCTCCTCAAGGACCCCCTCTACCTGGGGGTGCGGCATAAGCGCCTTAAGGCGAGGCCTACTACCGGTTCCTGGACCGCTTCGTGGAGGCGGTGCGGCGGCGCTATCCCAAAGCCCTCATCCAGTGGGAGGACTTTTCCAAGGAGGCAGCCTTCAACGTCCTGGAACGCTACCGCAGGGTGGTCCCCTCCTTCAACGACGACATCCAGGGGACGGGGGCGGTGGCCCTGGCCGGGGTGCTCTCCGCCTGCCGCTTAAAGGGGGAGAGGCTTTCGGAGCAGGTGGTGGTGGTCTACGGGGCCGGGGCCGGG
>BBBL01000206.1 GCA_001311545.1 Thermus kawarayensis JCM 12314
CTTCGCCGTGGACTTCGTCTTTCCGGGGGAGGCGGGGGGGCTCGCCTCCAGCGTGGTGGACCTGCGCACGGGGGAGGTCCTGCGGGAAGGGGCCATTCCCAAGGAGGCCCTCCTCCCTTACCTCGCCTAGCCCATGGAAGGGCCCGGCTTGAAGGCGGAAATCCTGGCGGTGCTCTTCGCCGCAGGGAGGCCCGTTTCCCTAAAGGAGCTCAGGGCCCTGGGCCACCCGGAAGAGGCCATCCTAAGGGCCCTCAAAGCTCTGGAGGCCGACCTCCGGGAGGGCCACCTGGGGGTGGCCCTGGAGCGGGTGGCGGGGGGTGGCGGCTTTTGGTGCACGAAAAGGTCCTCCCGGCGGTGGAGAAGGTCCTCAAGCCCACCCCGCCCCGCCTCTCCAAGGCGGCCCTGGAGGTCCTGGCCCTCATCGCCTACCACCAGCCCCTCACCCGGGCGGAGCTCGAGGCCATGCGGGGGAAAAGCGCCGAGGGGGTTCTGGAAAGCCTTCTGGAACGGGGGTTCATCCGGGTGGTGGGGGAGAAGGAGGCCCCGGGAAGGCCCAAGCTCTACGGCACCACCCAGCGCTTCCTGGAGGTTTTCGGCCTGGAAAGCCTAGAGGAGCTCCCGCCCCTCAAAGATGGCCCACCCTCCTCCTCCGGGGCTAGGGCCTCCTTGGCGGGAACGGGAAGGGGGCTGTAGAGCTCGTTCTGCCGCACGAAGGCCAGGAGGAAACGGGAGAGAAGCCGCATCTGGCTTTTGTGGGCGCGGATGGCCTTCTCCTTGAGGCGCACCTCCTCCTCGCTCAGGGGAAAGCGCTGCCAGGGAAGCCCCCTCCCCTGGGCGGGGGGTAGAGGGGCAGCCTGGGGTGGAGGCCCTTGGGCAAGGGGTACTGGTAGCCCCCGTGGATGAGGTAGTACTCCAGGCGGCCCTCGAGGCCCAAAGAAGCCGCCGCCTGCATGCCGAAGTAGGCCGTGGCCTGGTGGTCCCGGTGGGCGTCCAGGGGGCTTGGCAGGAGAATCCGGGTGGGGTCTAGGCGCTCTAGAAGCTCCACCAAGGTGGCCTCCAAGGCCTTTCCCGTGTAGGGAAGCCCCGGGCGGTAGCACCCCGGGTAGGCCACGGCCCTGAGGCTCGTGTAGGGGCTCTCGTAGGCCAGGTAGTAGTGGGTGGTGAAGAGGTGAAAGAGGCCCTGGTCGGGGAAGCCCAGGAAATAGGCGCTCTCCCGGGGAAGGCCCAGGGCCTCCAATCCCCGCCAGGCCTCCACCATCCGCCTAAGGGCCAAGCGGCGCATGGCCTCCCGGGAGGCAAGGGGCTTCCCGCCGCCAGGTCAAAGGCGTCCCCGGAGGTGAGGTAGACCACGCTCACCCGTCCTCCCCGTTCCCAGGTGCGGCGCATGCGTCCCGCCGCCGCCAGCACCTCGTCGTCGGGGTGGGGGGCCAGGACCACAAGGTGCTCCCCTTCCCCCGGCCCGGGAAAGAGGGGCAGGCGGCGCACCCGGGCCGTGGAGAGGAGGGCGTGGTAGTAGGCGAAGACAAAACGGCCGTTGACGAAGGCCCAGACCCCCAAGGCGGCCAGGACCACCAGAAGGCGCTCGGTCCATAGAAGCCCAAGCCAGAGCCTCAGGGCCTCCCCCAGCCCCAGGTAGAGGAGGAAGAGGAGAAGAAGCCACTGCCAAGGAGCCAGGCGGCGCACCAGGGCCATTCTAAACTGGAGGGGTGGCCACCCTGCGCCCGGCCCGCCCGGAGGACCTTCCCGCCATCGCCCACCTATCCCACAAGACCCTCCTCCTGGGCCGGGAAGGGTCCGGGACCTTTCCCAGCGAGGCCCTGTGGGGGGAGCTTTTCGTGGCCCCTTACCTAAGGGGCGGGTGCTGCTCCCTGGTGGCCGAGGAGGGAGGCCAGGTGGTGGGGTACATCCTGGGGGCCTGCGCCCACCTCCCCCTGGCCCTGGCCCTCCTCGCCCGGTTGCCGGGGATATCTCTTCGTTTCCTCCTGGGGCGCTACGGCCCCAGGCTTCCCCACCTCCGCTACCTCCTGCGCCTCCTCCTCTTCCCGGGGCCCAAGGCCCCCCGGAAGGCCTACCCCGCCCACCTCCACATCGCCGTGGACCCAAAGGCCCAAGGCCGCGGCCTCGGCAGGGCCCTCCTTACCGCTTTCCTGGACTGCCTGAAGGCCAAGGGGGTAAGGGGGTGCAGCTTTCCACCACCCGGGCCAACCGAGCCGCCCGGGAGCTTTACCGCAACCTGGGGTTCCGCCTCTACGCCAAGCGGGCAAGCCCCTTCTGGGCCCCCTACCTGGGCCGTCCCGTGGTCCACGAGGTGTGGGTGCGGGAGGTTTAGGGGGCGAGCCTCACCGCGGTGCCGCTGGCGGTGACCATGAGCATGGAGTTGCCCGAGCCCAGAACCTCGTAGTCCAAGTCCACGCCCACCACGCGTCCGCGCCCAAGCGACGAGCGGCCTCTGCCAGCTCCGCTAGGGCCACTTCCCGGGCCCGCCTCAAGTACCCCGTTGCGGCCCAAGCCGCAACGGGGGCCCCAGAAGGACTTTCCCGGGCCTTTGTGTCACCGAACCAAGGCGCAGGCGCCTACCCCGCCCCCCACGATGGCCTCTCCGAAAACGATGCCAGGTAAGCCTGGATGCGGCGCCCTTCCACCTGGGGAGTCGTGGTGAGGATCATGTCCCCATAATAAGGGGGTGCTGCCCGAGGCCCTGAAAGGGTTTTCCAGCTACCGGGAGTGGTTGGAAGCGGAGGAAGAGTTCCGGGGGCGCATCGTCTTCGCCCGCCTCCTCCCGAAGAAACCCCCGAGGCCAGCCCCTACCGGGGGGTCTTCGCCGGGGTGGTTCGGGCCTTGGGTCTAACCCCTTTCGCCCACCAGGTGGCGGCCCTAAAGGAGGTGGAGGCCGGGAAGAACGTGGTCATGGCCTACTCCACCGCCGCCGGGAAGAGCCTGGTCTTCCAGGTGCCGGTGCTCAAGGCCGCCTTGGAAGGGGAAACCAGCCTCCTCCTCTTCCCCACCAAGGCCCTGGCCCACGACCAGCTGGGGCGCCTAAAGGCCATGGCCCAGGCCCTGGGCCTGGACGGCGTCTTCCCCTACGACGGACACCCCCGGGCCCACCCGCAAGGCGGCCCGGGAACGGGGGCTCGTCCTCCTCTCCAACCCGGACATGCTCCACCACGGCCTCCTGCCCCGGCACGGGGAGTGGGCCTCCTTCCTCTCCCGTCTCCGCTACCTGGTCTTGGACGAGCTCCACGCCTACCGGGGCGTCTTCGGCACCCACGTGGCCCTGGTCCTCTTCCGCCTCCTGCGCCTGGCCCGCCGCTACGGGGCGAACCCCCAGGTCATCGCCGCCAGCGCCACCATCCAGAACCCCAAGGCCCATGCGGAAACCCTCACCGGCCTCCCCTTCGTGGAGCTCCGGGAGGAGGTGGCCCGTTCGGAAAGGGAGGTCCTGATCCTCCTCCCCAAGCCCCTGGACCGCAAAGGGGAGAGGCGGAGAAGCCCCCTCCTCGAGGCCGCCTACCTGGCCAGGACCCTGGCGGAAGGGGGCCTCAGGGCCCTGGTCTTCACCAACGCCCGCAAAAGCGCCGAGCTCATCGCCCGCTACGCCGCCCACCCCATGGTGCGCCCCTACCGGGCGGGCTACACCGCCAAGGACCGGAGGAGGCTGGAAGAGGCCCTCAAAAGAGGGGAGGTGCGGGTCCTGGTCTCCACCAGCGCCCTGGAGCTTGGGGTGGACATCGGGGAGCTGGACGCCGTGGTCCTGGTGGGCTATCCGGGCTCGGTGGCGGGCTTTTGG
>BBBL01000207.1 GCA_001311545.1 Thermus kawarayensis JCM 12314
TCCGGGGGGAGGTCCCGGAGGAGCCGGGCGAGGCTGGGCCCCACGGTCCAGGCCTAGGGCGATCCAGAGGGCCTTTAGGGCCTTCTCCCCCGCCTGCTGGGCGAGGAAGGCGGCCTGGGCATGCTTGCCCCTCTCCAAGAGGGCCTTTCCCGCCTCCCAATCGTCCAGGCCTGGGCGAGCCAGCGGTGGGCCTCAAGTAGGCGCTTTTCCACGCTCATAGATGGGTTTCGCCTCCCGTAGGACCCCCTGGAGGAAGGGGAGGTCCCGGCGCTCTCGGAACTCCTCGGGGGTGAGGACGACGGCCTCCACGGGGAGGGGAGCGTCCTGGAGGAGCTCCAGGACCAGGCCGATGCGCTTGAGGGGAGGGAGGGAGGTGCGGGCCACCACCAGGAGGTCCAGATCCGACCTTCGGTCCGCCGTCCCCCGGGCGTGGGAGCCGAAGAGGTACAGGGCCTCCAGGTCCAGGGCCGCCCTGAGCCGCCCCAGGGCCTCCTCCAGGTAGCGGGCAAGCTCCGGGCTCATGCCCTGAGTTTACCCGCCAGAACCTCCTCCAGGGCGAGGAGAAGAGCCTTTATGGCCTCCTCCTTCTGGGCGGAAAGCCTGAGCCACTCGGGGAGGCCGAAGCTGGTGGCGTCCCGCACCCTTATGCCCCTTTCCCTCAGGGCCCTCGCCACCTCCGTGGCCCTTCCCACCCGCGCCATGAGGAAGTTGGCGGGGCTTTCCCGCACCGTGAGGCCAAGCCCCCTCAGCCCCTCGGCGAGGAGGCGCCGCAGGCGGAAAAGCTCCCTTTTGCTCTCCTCCAGCCAGGCCCTGGCCTCGGGGTCCAGGTGGGCGTAGAGGAGGGCCTCCCCGTAGACGGAAAGGGGCCAGCTCGGGGCCAGGTTCTGGAAGGGGGTGAGGTCCAGGGGGGCCAGGAGGTACCCCGCCCTGACCCCGGTGAGGCCGTGGGCCTTGTTGGGGCTGTAGAGGCGGAAGGCCCTTTGGGGAAGGGGAGGGGGGGCCTCCATGAGGTCGTGGTAGGCCAGGTCCAGGACCAGGGCGCCCCCTGCGCGCCTTGCCGCCTCCTCCAGGAAGGGGTAGACCTCCCCCGTGGGGTTGTTGGGCACGCAAAGGAAGGCCAGGGCGCTTTTGGGGAGAAGCTCCAGGAAGGCCTGGGGGCTTTCCGCTTCCCAAAGGGGGAGGTCCAGGGCCCGGGCGGCCCGGGCGTACTCGCTGAAGGTGGGGGGGAGGAGGAGGATGGGCCCCGCAGGTAGGTCCAGCGGGCCAGGCGGTGGATGAGCTCGCTCGTCCCCGTGCCCACGGCCACCTGCTCGGGGGCTACCCCGTGGGCCTCGGCCAGGGCCTTTCGGAGCTTCCGGTAGAGGGGTCGGGGTAGCGGCTTGGGTCGGCCTGCCGGAGGTAGGCCAGGGCCACGGGGTTGGGGCCTAGGGCGTTGGCGTTGGTGGAGAAGTCGTAGAGGGGCTCAGGGCCTTCGTCGGTGCCCCGTGGATGGGGCGGAGGACGTCGTCCAGCATACCTTCCATGCTACGGGGGACTCCCAAGGCCGAGTGGGGCCCAGGCTAAGGACGGAGGCGGAGGGCCCCCTCCCGCATCCGGGCGAGGACGGCCTCGAGGCGGGCCGCCTCCTCCTCGGTATAGGCGTGAAGCTCCAGGGGAAGGCCGGGAAAGGCCTTTCGGGCCAGGCGGTGGAGGTCTTCCCGGCGGGGCCCGGTAGAGGAGGAGGAGGTCCACGTCGCTTCCCACCGAGGCCCTTCCGCGGGCCCAGGAGCCGAAGAGCCAGGCCTCGAGGAGGGGGACCTCCTTCTCCAGGGCCTTAAGCCCCTCCTGGAGGCGGAGGAGGAGCTCCTCCTTCGTCCATCTGGGATAGAACACCTTCACAGTAGGCATACACCGTCTCCGCGTATCCCAAGAGGCGCTCGGCCTCGCCCCGCCGGTAGCGCTGGAAGGGGGCGCCCTCCGGCAGGGCATCGGGGTACCGGCTTGGGATGTAGGCCTTGTCCAGCTCGCTGGCGGCGTCCAGCAAAGCCTCGGGCACGGAGAGCTTTTGGGCCAGCTCCTCGAGGAGGCCCGCCACCGAGTGTCCCCAGGCCACGGCGCCCAGCCTCTGAAAGACGGCCTTCACCGCCTTCTCTGCCGCTTGCTGCGCCGCGAAGGCCGCCCACTCAAAAAACCCTTCCCGCAAGGAAAGCCTGGCCTGCTCCAGGTCCCGCTTGGCCTGAAGCAGGAAGTCCCGGCTCCGCTCCACCTTCAAAGCCTACCAAAGCCCCGTGGCCGCCGCCAGGAGGAGCCCCACCCCGTAGCCCAGGCCCCCCACGAGCCAGAGGGCCTCCCGGGTGTGCCGGGCCTTGGGGGAGGGGGCCTCGGGGTTCAGGGCGTAGACCCCCCGCTTCCCCAGGCGCACCCCGAGCCTCAAGGCCAGGGCGGCCATGGGGAAGCCCGCGTTGGGGGAAGGGGTCTTGCGGGCCTCCCGGAAGAGCTTTCCCCAAAGCCTGGGGGGCAGAGGAGTAGCCCCGTGAGGCGCGCGGGGAGGAGGTTTAAGAGGTCGTCCGCCCGGGCGGCGAAGGCGCCCCTTGCCCCGTGCTCCGGGTAGCCCCACATGGCGTCGGCGGTGTTGGCGTAGCGGTAGAGAGCCGCCCCCCCGAGGCCGAAGAGGGCGTAGTAGAGGAGGGGGGCGAGGAGGCTATCCGAGAGGTTCTCGGCGAGGCTTTCCAGGGCGGCCTCCCGCACCTCTTCCTGGGAGAGGCCCTCCGTCCTGCGGCTCACGATGCGGGAAAGGCGTCTTCTAGCCGCCTCGAGGCCCTCCCCCAAGGCCTCCTCCACCCCCCGGACCTCCAAGAGGAGCATCCTCAGGCTGAAGAGGGGCTTGAGGAGGAGGCCCAGGGCCGCCCAGCCCCAGGCCCAAGGCCTCAGGAGGAGGTCCAGGAGGAAGGCGGGCAGGGCGAAAAGAAGCGCCCCCAGGGCCCAGTAAAAGGCCCCGGACCAGAAGCCCCCCACCCTTGGCCAGGCCCAGGAGAGGTACCGCCCCATCCAGACCACGGGGTGGAACCGGGGAGGGGGCTCCCCCAGGAGGGCGTCCAGGAGGAGGGCTAGGAGGAGGCTCACCGTGGCCCCGTCCCGTCCAGGACCCTGTGGGGCCAGTCCACCACGAGGACGGCCGCCGGGGGCACGAGGCCGTCCTCCCCCAAGGCCCTCAGCACCGCCCGCACCACCCCCCCGTGGGTGAAGAGGACCGCAGGGGCCCTAAGCCCCTCCAGGAAGCGGAAGACCCGCTCCTGGAAGGCAAGGAGCTTTCCCCTCCCGGGGGGTGGAAACCCTGGAAGGCGAGGAGGGCCTCCTTGTAGAGGGGGTCCAGGGTCTCCCATAGGGCCCCCTCCAGCGCCCCGAAGTGAATCTCCCTTAGCTCCGGGGCGAGGGAGGGGGAGAACCCGGCGAGCTCCGCCGTCCGCCTGGCCCTCCTTAGGTCGGAGCTATGGGCGGGAAGGGCGGGAAGGAGCCCTTGGAGCCTCCTCGCCTGGGCCTCGCCCTCCTCGGTGAGGGGAAGGTCGGTCCAGCCCAGAAGCCGCCCCTCCCGGTTCCAGAGGGTTTCCCCGTGGCGCACCAGCCAGAGCTCCATGCCTCCAGGGTAAACTCTTTCCCATGCCGGACCTCGAGGTTCTCGCCCAAGCCCAAAGGCGCATGGCCGAGCTCACCAAACCTCCCCGGTCCCTGGGCAGGCTGGAGGAGGTGGCCCTGCGCCTTGCCGCCCTCCAGGGGCGGGTGAAGCCGGAGCTCGGCCGGGG
>BBBL01000208.1 GCA_001311545.1 Thermus kawarayensis JCM 12314
ACCAGGCTCCGATCTGGCCGTTCCCCTCCACCCGGCGATGCCCACGATCTCCCCGGCCCTGACCCGGAAGCTCACCCCCTTGAGGCGAGGCGGGGCCTCGAGGCCCTCCACCTCCAAGACCACCTCCCCTGGCCTCGCCGGGGCCTTCTCCACCCTCAGGACCACCTCCCGGCCCACCATCATGCGGGCGAGGGCCTCCAGGGAGGTTTCCCGGGTCCGCACCGTGCCCACCACCTTCCCGTCCCGGACCACGGTGACGCGGTCGGAGACCTCCAGCACCTCCTTGAGCTTGTGGCTGATGAAGATGGCGGCGTTTCCCTTGGCCACGTAGGCCCTGAGGAAGCGGAAGAGCTCCTCGGCCTCCTGGGGGGTGAGGACGGCGGTGGGCTCGTCCAGGATGAGGATCCTGGCCTCCCGGTAGAGGGCCTTGAGGATCTCCACCCGCTGCTGCAGGCCCACGGGGAGGTTTTCCACCTTCTCCTCCAGGGGCACCTGGAAGCCCAGTTCCTCCATGAGGCGGCCCGCCCGCTTTCGGGCCGCCTCGAGGTCCAAGAAGAGGGGGCTTCCGGGCTCGAGGCCTAAGACCAGGTTCTCCAGCACGGTGAAGGGCTCCACCAGCATGAAGTGCTGGTGGACCATGCCGATGCCCGCCCGGATGGCGTCGGTGGGGCTTTTGGGCCTGTAGGGCCTCCCCTCCACCCACATCTCCCCCGAGTCGGGGGGCTGGAGGCCGTAGACGATCTTCATCAGGGTGGACTTGCCCGCCCCGTTCTCCCCCACCAGGGCCAGCACCTCCCCCCATTCCAGGTCCAAGGAGATGCGGTCGTTGGCCAGGACCAGGGGGAAGCGCTTGGTGATGTCTTTGAGGACCAGGCCTTCGCCACGGGAGGGAGTATACCCCGAAAAAGCCGGGGCCAAAGGCCCCGGCTCCAAGCTCACCCGCCCTTAGCGGCTTTCGGGCACCTTGATCTGGCCCTTGATGATCTGCTGCTTCAGGACCTCCAGCTTGCTTACCACGCTCGCGGGGATCAGGGCCTTGTTGTACTGGTCCAGGGCGTAGCCCACGCCGTTGTTGGCCAGGCCGAACTCCCTGACCCCGCCCTTGAAGGCCTTCTGCACCACGCTCTTGATGACCTCGTAGGTGGCCACGTCCACCCGCTTCATCATGGAGGTGAGGCCGTGGTTCAGGGTGTTGGGGTTGTTGTCGGTGTCGCCCAGGTAGTTCTGGTTGGCGTCCACGCCGATGAAGAAGAGAGGCGTGGCTTTGGTGCCGTCGGTGCCGCAGGCCTTGGTGTAGTCGGCGTACTTGGGCACCTTGGCGTAGGGGTCGGCCTTACGCACGAACTTGACGTTGCCCCCTTCCTTGAGGCACTTGGCCTGCTTCACGTAGTCGATGAGCCCGAGGCCCGAGCCCCCGGCGGCGGCGTAGATGATGTCGGCGCCTGGCGCACCTGGCTGCGGCGATCTCCTTGGCCTTGGCCGGGTCGTTCCAAGCGGCGGGGGTGTTGCCCACGTAGCCCACCAGCACCTTGCCCTGGATCTTGTCCTCCTTGAAGGCGTACTCGGCCCCGGCGCGGAAGCCCGCTTCAAACTTGTGGATGAGGGGGATGTCCATACCCCCGATGAAGCCCACCACGCCGGTGCGGCTCATCTTCCCGGCGATGTAGCCACCAGGAAGCTGCCCTCGTGCTCCCGGAAGACCAGGCCCACGGCGTTTTGGAGCTTCCCTTCCCCGGGCACGGCGTCGATGACGGCGAAGTTCACCTTGGGGAACTCCTTGGCCGTGGCGGTGATGGCGGGCTCGTTGGCGAAGCCCACGCCGATCACCAGTCAAAGCCCTCCTCGGCGAAGGTGCGGATGCCCTGGCCCACCTGGGAGGGATCGGCGGGCTCAAAGTCAAAGAGCTTGACCCCGAGGTCCTTGGCCGCCTTCTGCGCCCCCTCCCAGGCGGACTGGTTGAAGGAGCGGTCAAACTTGCCGCCGGCATCAAAGGCAATCCCCACCCGCACCTGGGCCAGGCCGAGGCCCAGGGCCAGCACCGCCATAAGCGCTAAAGCTCGTTTCATGTTCACCTCCGTGGCTACTCGCCGGGGCCTATTATACCGGGCTTGGGTAAACTTCCAACGCCCACTTGTCAAGCCCCCCACTAGAAACCCTTCACGACCACCGCCCAAGACGCACGTGCCAGCCTATTAGCTACGGCAGTGAGGGCGGACTTCTTAGACTTTCCAGACCGCAGAAGGCGGTCCACCAAGGAGGCATACGGCTCCACCCGTTGAGCATGCAAGGCCGCCATCCAAAAAGCACCCCTCAGCGGACCCGTCCCCATGCGGGAAATCCTAGACCGCTCAGGTAGCTCACCAGACTGGTGGACCGCCGGAGTCAACCCGGTGAAGGCGGCGTAGGCCCGAGCAGACTTGAAGCGCCGCAAGTCCCCTGAGTAGGCCAGTATAGTGAGGGCATTAGAGGGGCCTATGCCGGGTAGAGTTTGCAACGCCTCAAACTGCCTCCAGGCCTCGGGGTCAGACCGGAGAAGGTCAACCGCCAGGGCCTCGAGGTTAGCCCGTAAATCCTCCAGGGTACGAGGCACATGAGCCACCACCTGAAAGCCACCCGGCCAAGCGTACTGCCACGCATGAAGACGGTTCAAGACAGCTACCCGCTGAGAACGCAACCCATGCGCAAACCGAACCAGAAGACCCACCTGATAGATGGCATCCGGAGTAGGTTCATAGGGCTCCAAGTCCTGGTGGCGCTCAGCCAAGAAGCGAGCCAACAGACGGGCATCCGCCCGGTCAGTCTTAGCCCGCCGCAGAAGGGAACGGGCATAGTTTTTGACCGCCAGCGGGTTGAGAACATAGACCCTGAAGCCCGCGCGGTAAAGGGCAAAAGCCAGAGGTTTCCCGTAGACTCCCGTAGCCTCCAGACCCACCACGGCACCAGGAGCAAAGCGGCGATAAGGTCAGGTATGCCCTCAGGGTTAGGGAACTGAAGAACCCCATTACCCAGGGCCACATCCAACCTATGCGCACTCACGTCCACGCCAACAAAGACCACAACCAAAGTATAGGGGCAGGCCCCCCCATGCACTCTTCCAAGCGACCCCGAGGGCCAACTACCATGACGCCGGGGGAGAAGGCCAGTCTCAAGGACGACCCCGAAGGCCAGTTTACCCAGCGGCCCAAGCCTGCCCCGGAACCATCTTAGCGCCTTTGCCGCCAGAGCCCACGGCGAGGGTCATAGGGGCACTGCCCATAGGCAACGTAGGGGCAGAAGCGCTTGCCCGCCTTGACCTGAAGAGCAAGGGCCTGAGGCATGCCGCACTTAGGCACCTAGCCACCCCAAGCGAAGCTGGACCAGTCCAAAGGCCCCTCAGCAGAAGGGCCAGCAGTATCAGGAGGAGAACCAGGAGGAACCACCCCACGCAAAGAGTCTACCCACTCCTGCCACTTCTGCCGGAGAAGTTCGTGGGGGGGGCGACCTTCCCGGTAGGCCCGGGCCAGCTCCTGCATGGTGAGCCAGGGAGCCCCGTCCACAGCCCGAGGGGCATCCCGGCGACCACGGACCTTAGAGGCATCCCAGGCCAATCCCATGCGGTCAAAGACGGCCCGCTTCTTGGGGTCCAGCTCACGCTGAAGGCGGACTATGGGAGGCTCAAAGATGGCGTAGGTATCGTAGCAGGAAGCAGCGAGAGGGTCCAGAATGAGGATGCTAAGTGTCTATGCATTAAACTATCTACATGCCT
>BBBL01000209.1 GCA_001311545.1 Thermus kawarayensis JCM 12314
CCACCCTCCCCCCGGTCCAGGAAGAGGCCCACGGGCTCCAAAAAGCCCAGCATCCGGGCCCGGTGCATCTCCCGGCGCAGGGCCTGAAGGGCCTTGGGGTCCTGGGCTCCCTGCCAAAGGAGGAGGTCCGCCTCGGCGGAAAAGCCCACCAGGCTGTAGGCGGCGAGAAACCCTCCCTTGGCCTGCCAGCGGGCAAGGAGAAGGGAAAGCTCCTCCTTCAGGTGCTCCTGGTGCTCGGCCTCGAGGCGGCGGAACTCGGGGAGGAGGCGGAAAAGCCCAAGGGCCCAGAAACGCTCCATACCCCTAGCTTACGCCCAGGAAGCGGGCGAGGGCCTCCTCGCCCAGGTACCTGCCCACGAAGAAGGGCCCAAACTCGCCGTAGCGCGCCGAGACCTCGTCAAAGCGCATCTCGTAAACGATCTTCTTGAACTGGATGGGGTCTTCGCTGAAGAGGTCCACCCCCCATTCCCAGTCGTCCAGGCCCTGGGCCCCGCTGATGACCTGCAGGACCTTGCCCTGGTACTTCCTGCCCGTCTCCCCGTGGGCCTTCATGAGCCGGGCCCGCTCCTTGGCGGGGAGCAGGTACCAGTTGTCCCCTCCCTGGCGCTTCTTGTTCATGGGGTAGAAGCAGACGTACCCCCCTTGGGCACCACGGGGGTGAGGCGGGGCTTGACGTAGGGGGACTCGGGGTCCAGGGGCTTCTCCTGGCTTCCCAGCTCCACCACCGAGTAGAAGCCGTAGGCGGGGAGGAGGTACTGGGCGAAAAGGCTCCCGTTGAGGGCCCTTTCCAGCTCCAGAAGCTGGTCCAGGGTTTCCCGGAGGTTGAGGAAGAGGAGGTCCGCCTTCTGGGTCACCACCTGGTAGACGCCGAAGGACCCCTGCCCCGCCTCCTCCGCCTTTCGCCACTGGGCCATGAGGTCCAAAAGCTCTTCCCAGGCCGCCCGGCGTTCCTCCGAGGGGGCCTTTCGCCAACGGGGGAAGTCCAAACGGCGGAAGTCGTGGAGGACGTGCCAGCCTCCAGGGTGTAGGTGGGCTCAGGCAGGTGGCCTTCCATACCCCTCACTATAAGGCCCGGGGGCCTTGGGTATAGTGCTCCCATGGCGCCTTGGCTCCAAGCCCTCCTCGCCCTCCTGGTGGCCTGGCTCCTGGGCCGGTACGGGGCCAGACTCCTCGCCGCCTTGGGCCGCCTCACCCCCACGGACAAGGACGACCGCTTCTTCCGCGCCCTGGGCCTCCTCTGGTGGGGGGTGGTCCTCCTCCTTCTGGGGAGCTACCTGGCCCACGCCCTGGGCCTCCCCCACGAGCTTCCGCTCCTGGGGAAAGGGGATGGCCGCCTGGCTTGGGGAAAGGGGGCTTTCCGCCCTGTCCATCCTGGCCCTCGCCTTCCTGGGCTACCGCCTCATCCCCATCCTCCTCCGGGGGCTTCCCTCCCCCGAAGGGGTCCACACCCGGGAGGCCGTGCGGCGGCGCACCCTGAAGGTGGTGTCCGAGTCGGTCCTCAAGGGGGCGGTCCTCCTCCTGGGGGGGCTTCTGCTCCTCTCCAACCTAGGCCTGAACGTCACCGCCCTCCTGGCGGGGGCGGGGGTGGCGGGCCTCGCCCTAAGCTTCGCCGCGCAAAACCTCCTCCGGGACTTCATCAACGGCTTTTTCATCCTCCTGGAGGACCAGTACGGGGTGGGGGACATCGTCCAGATAGGCGGGGTGGGGGGACAGGTGGAGCGCTTCACCCTGAGGCTCACCGTGCTCCGGGACCTGGAGGGCCGGGTCCACTTCATCCCCAACTCCGAGGTGCGCCAGGTGACCGTCCTCACCCAGGAGTGGAGCCGGGCGGTGGTGGACGTGGGGGTGGCCTACAAGGAGGACCTGGACCGGGTTTTGCAGGTCTTCCGGGACGAGGTGGCGCGCTTCTCCCAGGACCCGAGTGGCAGGACCGCTTCACCGCTTCCCCGGAGGTCCTGGGCGTCCAGAACCTGGCGGACTCCGCGGTGGTCATCCGGGTCCTCTTCAACACCAAGCCCGCAGAGCAGTGGGCCGTGGCCCGGGAGTTCCGCCGCCGCATCAAGAACCGCCTGGACCGGGAGGGCATAGAGATCCCCTACCCCCACCTCAAGCTCTACCTGGGGGAGGCGCTCCGGCTGGAAAGGGGGTAGGCTAAAGGGGATGCGGGACATCCACGGGGAGATCCTGGAGGCCCTCCGCCCCCACCTGGGGCCCCGGGCCCATGCGGTGCTGGACGAGGGGCTGAAGCGCTGGGCAAGCGCCCCTCCGAGCTCACCCCCAAGGACGGGGAGACCCTGCTCAAGGGCCTCGTCTTCCGCGAGCTCCAGGCCCGCCTGAGCCCAGGGGAGGCCAGGCGGGTGGTGGAGGAGGTCCTCTCCCGCCTCAAGGAAGAAGCCCCCGGCCTCGAGGCCCTGGAGGAGGCCCTTAAGCGCTTCGGCCTCTACGTGGACTGGCCGGAGGTGGCCCGCTTCCGGGCCCTTCTAAACCGCCTCCGCCAAGAGCCCGACCCCAGGCTCTTCCGCGAGGCCCAGGGGCTTTTGGAGGCCCTGGAGGAGAAGCTGGAGGAGGCCCTCCTGCGCCAGGCCAAGGACCTGGCCTACTTGGAAGAGAGCCTGGAAAGGGTCCGGCACCTGGGGGGGCCCAAGGTGCGCAGGCTGGAAAGCCTGGTGGACATGGTGCGCCAGGCCCAGGCCGAGGGCCTCCTGGTCCAGGCGGAGGTGGAGCGGGCCAGGAGGCTGGCCCTGGACCTGCGCAAGCTCCTGGAGTCCAGCGTGGCCCGGGCCCCCACCCTGCCGGAGATGGTCTTTGAAACGGCGGAGGAGGCTCCCAAGCACCCCACGGATGTCTTCCTCACCGTGGAGGAGGCGGGGGAGCTGGAAGGGGAGCTGGTCATAGACCTCGAGGCCCTCCCCGAGGAGGCCGCCCAGCGGCTCCAGGCCCTGGAGGTGGAGGAGGAAAGGCGGAAGCTGGAGGGGCTCCTCTCCCGCTACGCCCCGCTCCTGGAGCAGTCCACGGTGAGCCCCCTCCTTTCCGAGGTGGAGGCCCTCCTTGAGGCGGGAAGGCCCGCCGGGGAAAAGCTTCTTCTCCTGGAGAAGGCCTTCCAGGAGGCCGAGGCCGACCTGAGGGCGGAAAGGCGGGCCAGGCTCATCCAGCTTTCCGAGGCCCTCCGGGCCCTTCCCCTCCCCCAGGAGGCCAAGGCCCCCCTGGAAAACGCCCTGGGGCTGGCGGAGGAGACCCTGAGGGAGGGGGGCCTCCCCGACCTCCTTCCCCTGGAAGGGGAGCTTCGGCGCCTGGAGGAAGAGGCCAGGCGCTTGGAGGAGGAGGCCAGGCGCCTGGAAGGGGAGCGGGAGGCCCTGCGGCAAGAGCTTAAGGAGCGGGGCGGGGCCTTCCTCCCTCTCCTAAAAGAGCTCCAGAGCCTTTCCCCGGAGGCCCTTCCCGAAAGGCTTCCCGAGCTGAAGGCCCGCTACGCCGCCCTCCTCAAGGCCCAGGGGGAGGAGGCGGCCCTAAAGGCCAAGATGGCGGAAGCGGCCCAGGCCCTGGAGGCCCTGAGGGGGGAGGCCCAGCGCCTTGGCCTGGAAGGGCTATGGGCCGAGGCGGAAAGGGCCCTCCAAGAGGGGAACCTTCAGGGCCTCGAGGCCCTGCGGAAGGCCTTGGGAGAGGCCAGGGCCAGGCCAGAGAGCTGGCCCTGGAGGAGCTCGCCCGCCTCCAGACCCTGGCGGAG
>BBBL01000210.1 GCA_001311545.1 Thermus kawarayensis JCM 12314
GCTTTGGGCCGCATCCGCCCCAAGCGGGTGAACGAGGACATCGCCGTGCCCCGCTCCGCCCTGCCCCAGGTGGTGCGGGAGATCCGGGCCCTGGGGGAGGCCTTTGGCCTCATCGTGGCCCAGTTCGGCCACATCGGGGACGGGAACCTCCACCCCAACATCCTCTTTGACCCCAGAAGGGAGAGCGAGGAGAAGGTCTGGGAGCTCGCCCACGAGATCGCCCGGGTGGCCTTGCGGCACGGGGGGTGCTTTCCGGGGAGCACGGCATCGGTCTGATGAAGCGGGACTTCCTGCGGGAGGCCTTGGACCCGGAGACCCTCGAGGCCCTGCGCTGGGCGAAGGAGGCCATGGACCCCGTGGGCCTCTTCAACCCGGGCAAGGTCCTTCCCTGAGGTCGGTTTTCACACGGGCTTCACCGCCTGGGGCAGAGAATGGGATCGTGGAAGGGCTTTACCGGGCCCTTTACCTCCTCGCCTGGATAGGCCTTCCCCTGGGCGTGGGTCTTCAGCTCCTGGCCCGCCCTCCTAGGGGCTGGTAGGACTGGGCCTATCCCCTTTTCGGCCTCCTCTTTCTGGCGGCCCTCAGGCAGGGGCCCAAGAGGGCGCCCCGCCTCCTGGTCCACACCCTGGGGGCCTACCTCCTCTTTGAAGCGGCGCGAGCCCGAGAGGCTTGGTGGGTGGTGGGCTTCTGGTCGCCCTCTTTGTACCTGCTTTCCGCCTTCGCCTATCCTCTGCCCTGGGCCCTCCTTGCGGGCGCTTTTTGGGAGGGGCTTTGGCCCTCTTCCCCCTCTGGGTGGGCCAGGGGCCGGGCCTGGCGTACGGCCATTTCGCCTTGGCCCAGCCTGTACTTCTGGCCCTCACGCTCCTCCTCGCCCGCTTCCGGGAGCTTTACGGCCAGGTGCGCTTCTGGCGGGAACAGGCCCTCACCGACACCCTCACCGGCCTACCCAACCGCCGGGCCCTGGAGATGGCCCTGGAGCGGGAGGCAGCCCGGGTGGAGCGCGGAGAGGAGCCCTTTAGCCTGGTGCTTCTGGACCTGGACGACTTCAAGAAGGTGAACGACGAGAAGGGCCACCCGGAGGGGGACAGGCTTCTTAGGGAGGTGGGGCGTTACCTGGTGGCCCACGTGCGCAAGGGGGACCTGGTGGGGCGGTGGGGGGGCGAGGAGTTCGCCCTCCTCTTGCCCAAAACCCCTGGGGGGCAGGCGGTCCACCTGGTGGGAAGGCTTCGGGAAGGCCTAAGGAAGCTGGGGGTCACGGCGAGCTTCGGGGTGGCCACCTACCGGGGGGACCTTTCGGACCTCTACCGCCGGGCGGACCAGGCCCTCTACCGGGCCAAGGAGAAGGGCAAGGACCAGGTGGCCCGCTCCACGCTGGAGCTAGGGTAGGCGGTAGCCCGCCCCCTTGAGCACCGCCTTCGCCCGCTCCTTTTCCTCCCGGGTGGCGAAGGAAAGCCGGAGGGCCCCCGCCGCCTCCCGGATGGTGAGGACCTCGATGTCCTTGATGTTGACCCCGGCCTCGCCGAGGGCGGTGGCGATCCTGGCGATCTCCCCGGGGCGGTCCGGCACCTGGACCACCAGGTCGTGCATCTCGGGGAGGAGGCTCCGCCGCACGATGGGGAGGCTGTCCCGGGTGCGCTTGGCCTCCTCCGCCGCCTCAAGAAGCCCCTCGGGGTCGTCCAGCAGGCCTTCCAGCTCAAGGAGGACGCCCCGGAGCTCCTCTATGGCCTCCTTCAGGGCCTCCTTGTTCTCCACCACCATGTCCCGGCTCATCCTCGGGGACCCGGAGGCTACCCGGGTGAGGTCGCGAAACCCTCCCGCCGCCAGGAACATGAGGAGGTCCCGGTGGGGGTTTCGCCCCACCATGCGGTTTAGGGCGAGGGCCAGGAGGTAGGGGAGGTGGGAGATGCGGGCCACCAGCTCGTCGTGGAGGAGGGGGGGGACCTCCAGGGGGTAGGCCCCCAGGGCCTCCACCAGCTGGCGCACCCCTTCCTTGGCCCTGGGGCTCGTCCTCTCCGTGGGGGTGAGGACCCAGACGGCGTTCTCCAGGAGCCCGGCGTGGGCGTTTTCCACCCCCGCCCGTTCGCTTCCCGCCATGGGATGCCCCCCCAGGTAGTGGGGGAGGAGGCCTTCCAGCAGGGCCACCACCTTCCCCTTCACGCTTCCCACGTCGGTCCAGAGGCTTTCCGGGTGGGCCAGGGGGAGAGGGCCTCCCCCAGGGCGGGCAGGGCCCCCACGGGGGCCGCCAGGACCCCTAGGGAAAGCCCCTCTACCCAGGGACCGAGCTCGGTGTGCACCCGGTCCACCGCTCCCAGGAAGAGGGCCTTCTCCAGGGCCACGGGGTCCTGGTCGTAGGCGTGGACCTCCTCGGCCAGGAAGCGCTCCTTGAGCCCCAGGGCCACGCTCCCTCCCAGAAGGCCCACGCCGAAGCGCCCACCTTGCCGAAGAGGGGCCTCATCCCAGGACAGGGGCGGCCAGGGTCTTGTCCAGGGCCGCGGCGAGACGGCGCACCTGGTCCATGAGCCTGGCGAACTCGTGCTCGTGGAGTTGCTGGGCGGCGTCGGAGAGGGCCTTCTCCGGCTCGGGGTGGGTCTCCACGATGAGGCCGTCGGCTCCCGCGGCGAGCCCCGCCAGGGCCAGGGGGAGGACCCACTCCCTCTTGCCCGCCGGGTGGGAGGGGTCCACCCAGACGGGGAGGTGGGTCCAGCTCTTGAGGACGGGCACCGCCGAGACGTCCAGGGTGAAGCGGGTGGCCTTCTCAAAGGTGCGGATGCCCCGCTCCACCAGGATGACCCGCATGTTGCCCCGGGAGAGGATGTACTCTGCGCTCATGAGGAACTCCTCCAGGGCCATGCTCATCCCCCGCTTGAGGAGGACGGGCTTGCCCGCTTCCCCCACCGCCTGGAGGAGGGGAAAGTTCTGAGCGTTTCTGGCCCCGATCTGGAGGACGTCGGCGTACTCGGCCACGAGCTCCACCTGGTCCGGGGAGAGGACCTCGGTGACCACGGGAAGACCGGTCTCCTCCTGGCCTCGGCCAGGATCTTTAGGCCCTCCACCCCCAGGCCTTGGAAGGCGTAGGGGCTGGTGCGGGGCTTGAAGGCCCCGCCCCGGAGCATGTGGGCCCCGTGGGCCTTCACGTAGCGGGCGGCCCTTAGGGTCTGCTCATGGGACTCCACCCCACAGGGGCCCGCCGCCACCATCACGTGGTCCCCCCCGGTCCGGCCCGTGGGGAAGTCCAAGACGGTGGGGAAGGGTTGGACCTCGAGGCTCGCCAGCTTCCAGGGCTTGGAGATGGGGATGACCTCGGCCACCCCGGGCAGGGCCCGGAAGTGCTCCATGAGCTCGGGGGTGGGCCCCCGGCCGATGGCCCCCACCAGGGTGGTCTCCACTCCTTGGGAGACATGGGGCCGGTAGCCCACCTTCTCAATCTCCCGGACCACCTCCCGAAGCTCTTCCTCCGTGTACCCCCGCTTCATCACGATCAGCATGGCTTCCCTCCCAAAGACTTCGGGCGCCCCCTTTTTGGGGGCGCCTGGGTGCGGTGAAGACCTACGCGGACCGCAGGGCGCCCCCGGCGGGATAATAAAAGCCGAACTGGCGCCCTAGGGTCCGCATAGTTGCTAAAAGCTTAGGCCAGATGGGCCCCTTTCGTCAAGCACCTCCAGGCTGGCCCCGGTGGGGTCCCGGTAGGCGCCCCGCTCCACGCCCTGGGGGGCGAGGAGGG
>BBBL01000211.1 GCA_001311545.1 Thermus kawarayensis JCM 12314
TGGGCACCCTGGTCCACTACGCCATCGCCCGCCACCTGGACCCCGAGGACGAGGAGGCCATGGCCGCCCTCCTCCTCCAGGAGGTGGCCTTCCCCTTCGCCCCGGAGGAGCGGGGGGCGCTTTTGCGGGAGGCCCGCCTGCTCCTCCGCCACTACCGGGCCATGCTGGGGGCCCCCTTCCCCCTTGGAGGCCCGGGAGGAGGACCACGCCGAGCTTCCCCTGGTCCTGCCCCTGGGGGGAACGGTCTGGTACGGGGTCCTGGACCGCCTGTACCGGGTGGGGGAGACCTGGTACCTGGAGGACTACAAGACCGACCGGGAGGTGCGCCCGGAGGCCTACCGCTTGCAGCTCGCCCTCTACCGGGAGGCGGTGCGGCAGGCCTGGGGGCTCCAGGCCGAGGCCCGGCTGGTCTACCTCCGCCCCCGGGAGGTCCACCCCTTCTCCCCCGAGGAGCTCAGGGCGGCCTTGGCGGAGGTGGCAAACCCCCCCGGGGAGGCCCCGGGGGGTGAGGAAGGCCAGGCCTAGCGCTTGGAGTACTGGGGGGCGCGGCGGGCCTTGTGCTTGCCGTACTTCTTGCGCTCCACCATGCGGGCGTCCCGGGTGAGGAAGCCCAAGGGCTTGAGCTTCGCCCGGTAGTCGGGGTTGTACTGGAGAAGGGCCCGGGCCACCCCCAGCTTGATGGCGTCCACCTGGCCGCTCTTCCCGCCCCCCCTCACGGTGATGTAGCGTCAAAGCGGCCCAGGGCGTCCACCGCCCTAAGAGGCTCCAGGGCCGCCACCGCCCGCACCAGCCCTGGAAGTACTCCTGGAAGTCCTGGCCGTTCACGGTGACCTTACCGCTTCCCGGCCTCAGGAAGACCCGGGCCACCGCCTCCTTCCGCCGTCCGGTGCCGTAGTACTGCTCCATCACTTGACCTCCAGCTTCTCGGGCTTCTGGGCCTGGTGGGGGTGGGTGGGCCCGGCGTAGACCTTGAGCCGCTTGAAGAGCCTCCGGCCCAAGGGCCCCTTGGGGAGCATGCCCTTCACCGCGTGCTCCAGCACCCGCTCGGGGTGGGTGGCTAGCATCTTCTCCGCGGGGATCTCCTTAAGGCCCCCGGGGTAGCCGCTGTAGCGGGTGTAGACCTTCTGCTTGAGCTTTTTGCCGGTGAGGCGGATCTTCTCGCGTTCACCACCACCACGAAATCCCCCATGGCCATGTTGGGGGTCCAGTCGGGGCGGTGCTTGCCCGAAGGAGGGTGGCGATCCTGGTGGCGAGCGCCCCAGGGTCTTGCCCTCGGCGTCAATCAAAACCCAGCGGGGTTCCGCTTCTTTAGGCACGTACGTCTTCACCAGGGCCCTCCTTATGGCTTGGGCGAAAAGGCTCCGCTCTTGACGGGGGATCGGGGGACCCCGCAAGAACGCCAAAGGTAACTTTACCACATCCCTAGGGCCTATGTAGATGTGGTAGGCTAAAGACCCGTGAGCGGGGTTTCCCAGCACCCAGCCAAGCCCAGAAAGTACATCTTCGTCACCGGGGGGGTGGTTTCCAGCCTGGGGAAGGGGATCCTCACCTCTTCCTTGGGGGCGCTCCTCCGGGCCCGGGGTTACCGGGTGACGGCCATCAAGATTGACCCTTACGTCAACGTGGATGCGGGCACCATGCGCCCCTACGAGCACGGGGAGGTCTTCGTCACCGCCGACGGGGCCGAGACCGATCTGGACATCGGCCACTACGAGCGCTTCCTGGACATGGACCTCTCCCGGGGCAACAACCTCACCACCGGCCAGGTCTACCTCTCGGTGATCCAGAAGGAGCGCCGGGGAGAGTACCTCTCCCAGACCGTCCAGGTCATCCCCCACATCACCGACGAGATCAAGGAGAGGATCCGCAAGGTGGCCGAGGAGCAGAAGGCGGAGATCGCGTGGTGGAGGTGGGGGGCACGGTGGGGGACATAGAGAGCCTGCCCTTTTTGGAGGCCATCCGCCAGTTCCGCTTTGACGAGGGGGAGGGGAATACCCTCTACCTGCACCTGACCCTGGTCCCCTACCTGGAGACCAGCGAGGAGTTCAAGACCAAGCCCACCCAGCACTCCGTGGCCACCTTAAGGGGCGTGGGCATCCAGCCCGACATCGTGGTCCTCCGCTCCGCCAAGCCCGTGCCCGAGGAGGTGCGCAGGAAGGTGGCCCTGTTTACCAACGTGCGCCCCGGGCACGTCTTTTCCAGCCCCAACGTGGAGCACCTCTACGAGGTGCCCCTCCTCCTGGAGGAGCAGGGCCTGGGCCGGGCGGTGGAGAGGGCCTTGGGGCTCGAGCCCGTCTTCCCCAACCTCGCCTTCTGGCAGGAGGCGGTGCGGGTCCTGAAGCGGCCGGAGCGCGCCGTGCGCATCGCCATCGCCGGGAAGTACGTGAAGATGCCGGACGCCTACCTTTCCCTCCTCGAGGCCCTCAAGCACGCCGGCATCAAGAACCGGGCCCGGGTGGAGGTGAAATGGGTGGACGCCGAGGCCTGGAGGGGGCGGACCTGGACGAGGCCTTCGCCGATGTTTCCGGGATCCTGGTCCCCGGGGGCTTCGGCGTGCGGGGGATCGAGGGCAAGGTGCGGGCGGCCCAGTACGCTCGGGAGAGGAAGATCCCTTACCTGGCATCTGCTTGGGCCTGCAGATCGCCGTCATTGAGTTCGCCCGCAACGTGGCCGGGCTCAAGGGGGCCAACTCCACGGAGTTTGACCCCTACACCCCTCACCCGGTCATTGACCTCATGCCCGAGCAGCTGGAGGTGGAGGGCCTCGGGGGCACCATGCGCCTGGGGGACTGGCCCATGCGCATCAAGGAGGGCACCCTTCTTCACCGCCTCTACGGCCGGGAAGAGGCCCTGGAGCGCCACCGCCACCGCTACGAGGTGAACCCCCTCTACGTGGACGGGCTGGAGCGGGCGGGCCTCGTGGTCTCCGCCACCACCCCGGGGATGCGGGGCCGGGGGGCGGGGCTGGTGGAGGCCATTGAGCTTAAGGACCACCCCTTCTTCCTGGGCCTCCAGAGCCACCCCGAGTTCAAGAGCCGTCCCATGCGCCCCTCCCCGCCCTTCGCGGGCTTCGTGGAGGCGGCGCTCAGGCATCAGGGAGGGGCTTAGAGCAGCGTCCTCGCGAACTGCCTCGCCACCCGGCCGGAGAAGCCCTTCTCTAGGGCGAAGCGAAGGGCCTTTTGCGCCTCCTCTTCCGTGAGGGGCCGGCCCAGGTGGTGGGCCACCGCCTTCAGGTAGAGGGCCTTGTCAAAGGGGGGGAAGGTGAGCACCAGGCCGAAGCGCTCCGCCAAGGCCAGCTCCTCCTGGAGGGCGTCCCAGGCATGGGGGGCCTCCCCGGGGAGGGGGTTTTCCCCCAGGCGGCGCACCAGGTGGCGGCGGTTGGAGGTGGCGAGGAGGAGGACGTTTTCCGGGGGCCCCTCGAGGCTCCCCTCCAGGAGGGCCTTGAGGTGGTGGAAGGCCTCGTCCTCGGGGTCTAGGGAGAGGTCGTCCAGGAAGAGGAAGAAGCGGTGGGGAAGGAGGGAGAGCTTCTCCAGGAGGGCTTCCAGGCGGGGAAGGGCTTGGGGCTCCACCTCCACCATGCGGGCTTCCGGAAGGTGGAGGAGGCCCTTGGCGGCGGTGCTTTTCCCCGTGCCCCGGGCCCCGTAGAGGAGGGTGTGGAGGGCAGGCTTGCCGGAGAGAAAGCGCCGGGCGTTCTCCCGCAGGGCCTCCCGCTGGG
>BBBL01000212.1 GCA_001311545.1 Thermus kawarayensis JCM 12314
CGGGAAGGGCGGCGGCCCTCTCCCGAAGGGCCGGTGGGCCACCCCCACCAGGTAGATGCGCTCGGGGGGAGGGGTCCTCTCCAGGGCGGCCAGGGCCGCCCCGTAGACCTCGGGGACGCGGGAGGGCTCCAGGTGGGGCATGAGGAGGACCCGGGCCTCCCGTCCCTCCCCCGGGTGGCTCGCCCGGAAGGCTTCCAGGTAGGCCCGGGCTTCCTCCTCCCCTTTGGGGTAGGAGACCCCTGCCAGGCGCATGGGCCTTTCCCTCCTGAGCCTCTCCTCCTCCTCCCTTAGCCTCGCCTCCACCTTCTCCGTGAGGAGGAGGCCCGCCTCCTCCAGGGCCCTCGCCAGGTCCTCCAGCTCCTTCTTCGGCACCAGGACCCCGTGGCGTTTGAACACCTCCTCCTGCACCTCCTCCAGGGTGCGCCCCTCCATGAGGGAGAGGAGGAAGAGCCCCCCCTCCGTGAGGGCCAGGGGCTTCTCGTAGACCCCGTAGGGTCAAAGACCAGGAAGCCCCCTTCAACGGGGGTGATCTGGGGTTCCCGAAGCCTCAGCCTCCCTTCCACCCCTCCAATATAGGAGAAAGGCCCGGGCCTCCTCCTCGGTCCCCACCCGGCCTTCCGCCTGGGCCTCGAGGAGGGCCTTCAGCGCCCTCCCCACCTCGGGGCCTGGGGCCAGGCCGAGAAGGGCCATCACCTCCTCCCCGGAGAGGAGGGGCCTTTCCGGGAGGGGTTCTTGAAGGGCCTCCCGGTACCTTCCCACCACCTCCCAGCCTCGGCCTCCACGCCCCGGGTGGCCAGGCGGTCCGCGGCCATGAGGTAGACCAGGTGGGGAAGGAGGTCCTGGCGCTTTAGGAGGAAGCGGCGGAGGGCCCTCTTTCCCTCAGGGAGGCGGTCCATGTGGCGGCGCACCAGGGCCTGGACCCTTTCCACCGCTTCCGTGGGGAAGCGGAGCCAGGAGAGGGCCGCCTTGGCCATCTCCGCCCCCACCTCGGCGTGCCCCAGGAAGCGGAAGCGGCCCACCTCGGGGTCAAACCGGCGGGTTAGGGGCTTCCCCGCATCGTGGTAGAGGGCGGCGAGGCGGGCCTCCAGGGGGGCCTCGGGCCAGAGCCAGAGGAGGTGGAAGACCACGCTTAGGGTGTGCTCCCAGGCCGGGAGGTGGTGCACCCCCCCTGGTGGAGGCCCACCAGGGGGGCGAGCTCCGGGAGGTAGACCCGCAAAAGCCCCGTCCGCTCCAGAAGCCGAGGCCGAAGGCCGCCCGTGGGGAGAGAAGGAGCTTTGCCAGCTCCTCCCTCACCCTTTCCCTCGCCGGGAGGGCCTCGGGGTGGGCCAGGAGGAAGCGGGCGTGGCGCCTCAGGGCCTCCCGGACCCCTGGGGGAAGCCCGAAGCCTAAGGTGGTGGCGAGGCGCACCCCTCGGAGCTCCGCAGGTGGTCCTGGTAGAGGTTTTCCTCCCGCACGGGGACCAGGACCTGCTTGCCCAGGTCCTCCTCCGCCCCCCTTAGGCCGAAGACAGCCCCCGCCTTCCAGAAGAGGGCGTTTACCCGGTAGTCCCGCCGGAGGAGGTCCTCCTCCAGGCTCCCCTCCAAGGGGGTGAAGTCCAGGGTGAGGGGGCCCGCCACCAGGCGGAAGTGGCCCCGCCCGGGGTCCAAGGGGAAGAGGCTTCCCCCAGGCGCCTTGGGCCTCCTGGGCCGCCCTTTCCGGGTCCCAAGCGGCGTAGTCTAGGTCGGTGGGCCGCCTCGCCAGGAGGAGGTCCCGCACCGCCCCGCCCACGGGGAAGGCCCCCTTGGGGGTATAAAAGGGGAAGTCCATATGGGCCACGAGGCGGAGCACCCCATTATTATCGGCATCACCGGGAACATCGGCAGCGGCAAGAGCACCGTGGCCGCCCTCCTCCGGGCCCGGGGCTACCCGGTTTTGGACCTGGACGCCCTCGCCGGAAGGGCCCGGGAGAAGCAGGAGGAGGCGCTGAAGCGCCTCTTCCCCGAGGCGGTGGTGGGGGGAAGGCTGGACCGGAGGGCCCTCGGCCGCTTGGTCTTTTCCGACCCGGAAAAGCTCAGGGCCCTGGAGGCCGTGGTCCACCCGGAGATCGGGCGGCTCCTTGCGGAGGAGCTTTCCCGCCTCGAGGCCCCCCTCGTCTTCCTGGAGATCCCCCTCCTCTTTGAGAAGGGGTGGGAGGAAAGGCTCCACGGGACCCTTTTGGTGACGGCCCCCCTGGAGGAGCGGGTGAGGCGGGTTATGGAGCGCTCCGGGCTTTCCCGGGAGGAGGTCCTGGCCCGGGAAAGGGCCCAGATGCCCGAGGAGGAGAAGCGCCAAAGGGCCACCTGGGTCCTGGAGAACGCGGGTAGCCTGGAGGATCTCCAGAGCGCCTGGAGGGGATTCTCCTGGAAATCCGGGAGCGCTTTGGGGTAAGGTAGGGGGCATGCGGGTGGCCTTGGTTTCGGGGGCGAGCCGGGGAATCGGCGAGGCCATCGCCCGGCACCTCCACGCCCACGGTTACAAGGTGGGGCTCTTTGCCCGGGATGGGGCGAGGCTAAAGGCCCTGGCGGAGGCCCTAGGGGAGGGGGCGCTTCCCCTCCCCGGGGACGTGCGGAACCCCGAGGACTGGGAGAGGGCCGTGGCCCGGTTGGAGGAAGCTTTGGGCCCCCTCTTTGCCCTGGTCAACAACGCCGGCATCGGCATCATGAAGCCCGTGGCCGAGCTTTCCGGGGCCGAACTCAGGGAGGTCCTGGAGGTGAACCTGGTGGGGCCCTTTCTGGGCTTGAAGGCGGCCCTTCCTGCCCTTCTCCGCACCCGGGGGGTGGTGGTGAACATCGGCAGCCTGGCGGGGAAGAACCCCTTCAAGGGCGGGGCCGCCTACAACGCCAGCAAGTTCGGGCTTCTGGGCCTCATGGGGGCGGCCATGCTGGAGCTACGCGACCAGGGGGTGCGGGTGGTCAACATCCTCCCGGGCTCGGTGGACACGGGGTTCGCCGGGAACGCCCCGGGCGCCTCCTGGAAACTCGCCCCGGAGGACGTGGCCCAAGCCGTGCACTTCGCCCTGGAGATGCCGGAAAGGGCTTTGGTGAGCGAGATTGAGCTTCGGCCCACCCACGTGGCGGCGAAGGGAGGGTAGCCTTGGGCCATGGGCCTTCCGCCTAGGTTGCAAGCGGCTATGGACCTCATCCGCTCCCTTCCCCAGGAGCTCAAGACCCAGGTCCTCCTGGACTACGCCAAGAAGGTGCCCCCGCCTCCTCCGGGGGTGGAGCTGGAGCGGGTCCACGAGTGCCAGACCCCCTTCTTCCTCAGGGCGGAGGTGGAGGGGGGGAGGGTGCGGCTTCACTTCATGGTGCCCGACGAGGCCCCCACGGTGAAGGCCTTCGCCGGCCTTTTGAAGGAGGGCCTGGAAGGCGAATCCCCGGAGGCCGTGCTGGCCGTGCCCCCCGCCTTTTACCGGGGGGCGGGGCTGGAGGAGCTCCTCACCCCCTTGCGCCTCAGGGGCCTCGAGGCCGCCCTCCTTCGCCTGCAGGACCAGGTGCGCCGGGGGTTGTGACGGGTGCTTTCCCCTTTCCTCGCGGGTTACCTTCTGGGAAGCCTTCCCGTGGCCTTCTGGTTCGGGGCCCTCCGGGGCAAGGACCTTCTGCGGGAGGGCTCCGGCAACCCCGGGGCCCTGAACGCCTACCGGGTTCTGGGCCCGGTGCCGGGCCTTTTGGTCCTCCTCCTGGACGTG
>BBBL01000213.1 GCA_001311545.1 Thermus kawarayensis JCM 12314
CGGCCCCTTCCTACGCGTTGCCCGGCCTGCGAGGGGCCTTTGGCGGTGAAGGCCCTCTTCTGCCCGGCCTGCGGCACCGAGGTGCACGGGCGCTTCGCCCTGAACGAGTTCGCCCTCCTTTCTCGGGAGCACCTGGACTTTCTGCGGCTTTTCCTCAAGACCCGGGGGAACCTCAAGGAGGTGGAGCGGATCCTGGGGGTGTCCTACCCCACGGTGCGGGCCCGGCTGGACGCCCTCCTCAAGGCCCTGGGCTACGAGGAGGAAAGGGCGGGGGAGGACCGCCTGCGGGTCCTGGAGGCCCTGCGCCGGGGGGAGATCAGCGTGGAGGAGGCGGTGGCGCGGCTTCGGGAAGGGAAAAGCTGAAGGCCGTGCCCTTGCCCACCTGGCTTTCCACCCAGACCTCTCCCCCGTGGGCCTCGAGGATGGCCTTCACGATGGCGAGGCCGAGGCCCGACCCGCCCCTCTCGCGGTCCCGGGCCTTGTCCACCCGGTAGAAGCGCTCAAAGAGGTGGGGGAGGTGCTCCTCAGGGATGCCCTCCCCGTCGTCCTCCACCCGGACCACCGCCTTGTCCCCCAGGTCAAAGGCCCGGAGCCACACGTGCCTGGCCCCGGCCTTAAGGGCGTTGGAGACCAGGTTGGCCATGACCTGGTGAAGCCGGTCCGGGTCCCCCCGCACGTAGAGCTCCTCCGGGGCCTCCACGCGGATCTCCCCTTCAAAGCTCCTGGCGAACTCCTCCCGCACCTCCTCCAGAAGGTCCCGCACCCTGACCGGCACGGGCTCTATGCGCCAGGTGCCGCTTTGGGACAGGTCCAGCAGGTCTGAGACCAGCTTCCCCATGCGCTCCGCCTCCCGCCTCACGATCTCCAGGCTTTCCCGCTGGGCCTCGGTGAGGGGGGTGCGCCGGAGGAGGTAGCCCACGTGCCCCAGGATGGCGGTGACGGGGGTCCTGAGCTCGTGGGGAGGCGTCCTGGAGGAAGCGGGGTCTGGGCCTCAAAGGCCTTTTGCATGCGGGAAAGCATGCCGTTCAGGGCCCGGACCAAGGCGGCCACCTCGTCCCTGCCTTCGGGCTCGGGGAGGGGCTCGGGGCGCTCGGGCATGGCCTCGGCCCTTCGGGCCACCCACTCCAGGGGCTCCAGGCCCGGGCCACCAGGCCTCTCGCCAGGAGGAGGGAGAGGAGGAGGACGAGGAGGGCGGTGCCAGCGTAGATGCGGGCGAACTGGTTTAGGGTGGCCTCCAGGTCCTCCGTGGGCTTGCCCACCAGGAGCGCTCCCTTCCACACCGCCCCGGAGAGGTTGACCTCCACCCGGCGGGCGTAGACCAGGAGGCGCAAGGGGCTTCCCTCCCGGGGAAGGGCCACATGGGCCCAGACCTCGCCCTTTTCCAGGAGGGTGCGGTACTGGGCCTCGCCCAAAAGAAGCCGCCCCTGCCCCAGGGCGGGGCTCCTCTGCAGGCTGATTCCCCCTTCCTTGGCCAAAAGGGCGGGGTTCTCCTCGGGGAGAAGCTGCACCTCGGCGTAAAGGCTCGGAGCAGGCCCGCCTCCAGGAGGGCCTGCCCCCCCAGGTTGAGGAGGCGCACCACCTGGTTGCTGGCCTCCAGGAGCTCGCCCCGGAGGTTCCGGTAGAGGAAGCTTCTAAGAAGCCTTCCAGGGCGATGCCCAGGGCCAGGAGGGCCACCAGGAGAAGCCCTGCCGTGAGGAGGGTGATGCGGGCCCTGAGGGTCATGGGGGGACCGGCGGCCTAGGCCTGGGGTGGCGTTAGTCTTCCCGGAGCACGTACCCCACGCCCCGCACGGTGTGGATGAGGCGGCGCTCCCCCCCGGCCTCCAGCTTCTTGCGCAGGTAGCCGATGTAGACGTCCACCACGTTGCTCCCGCCCTGGTAACCGGGCCAGACCTTTTCCTCTATCTCGTAGCGGCTAAAGACCTTGCCGGGGTTTTTGGCGAGGAGTTCCAGGAGCTCAAACTCCTTGTTGGAGAGCTCTATGCGCCGCCCGCCCCGGAAGACCTCCCGGCCCTCGAGGTTGATGATGAGGTCCGCCACCCGGATCTCCCCGGTGATGGCCGGGGTCACCCGGCGGAGGTGGGCCCTGACCCGGGCCAGGAGCTCCTCAATGGAGAAGGGCTTCACCAGGTAGTCGTCGGCCCCGGCGTCCAGGCCCGCCACCTTGTCCTCCACGCGGTCCTTGGCGGTGAGGATCAGGATGGGCACGTTGGAGGTCTTGCGGATGCGCTTGGCCACCTCAATCCCGTCCATGACGGGAAGCATGAGGTCCAGGATCACCAGGTTGGGGTTCACCTCCCGGAAGCGGGAAAGCCCGGTGATGCCGTCGTGGGCCACCTCGGTGCGGTAGCCCTCCGCCTGGAGCTCCAGCTCTATGAAGCGGGCGATGTCCTTTTCGTCCTCCACGATGAGGATCAGAGGGGGTTCCATGTCCCCATGGTACTTACTTTCTCATGAGAAAGCTAGGTGCCCGCGCCCCGGTTCTGCGGCATGTAAGCCTCTACCTAAAGGCCCAAGGAAGCCCTTTTGGGGCCCCCGCTCTGGCGAAAGCCAGAGCGGGGTACTTAGGCGTAGAGGCTCAGGACCGCCAGGTACATGAAGAGGCTTTCCAGGGGGACGAGGACGTGCCACACCCCGAAGCTACCCGATCCCGAGCCTCCTTTCCATCTCCGCCACCTCCCGCACCGTGCGCAGGAGGCATCGGGGTTGAGGCTTAAGGAGTCAATCCCCCTTTCCACCAAAAAGGCGGCGAACTCGGGGTAGTCCGAGGGGGCCTGGCCGCAGATGCCCACCTTCTTCCCCTTGGCGTGGGCCTTCTCAATGAGCATGGCCGCAAGGCGCCTCACCGTCTCCCGCCTCTCGTCAAAGAGGTGGGCCACCCTCTCGGAGTCCCGGTCCAGGCCCAGGGCGAGCTGGGTGAGGTCGTTGGAGCCGATGGAGAACCCGTCAAAGAACTCGGCGAAGGCCTCGGCCTCGAGGACGTTGGAGGGGATCTCCGCCATCACGTAGACCTCGAGGCCCTCCTCCCCCGCCTGAGCCCCCCCTCGGCCATGACCTCGAGCACCTTCTTCCCCTCCTCCGGGGTGCGGCAGAAGGGGACCATGACCATGAGGTTCTTTAGCCCCATCTCCTCCCGCACCCGCTTCACCGCCGCCACCTCCAGAAGGAACCCCTCCTTGTAGTCGGGGTGGTAGTAGCGGCTCGCCCCCCGCCACCCCAACATGGGGTTCTCCTCCTTGGGCTCAAAGAGGTGCCCCCCGAGGAGGCGGGCGTACTCGTTGGTCTTGAAGTCGGAAAAGCGGAGGATCACCGGCCTCGGGTAAAAGGCGGCGGCGATGAGGCCGATGCCCTCGCTTAGGCGCTCCACGAAGTAGGCCCGCTTGTCGGCGTAGGGCTCGGTGGCCTCCTCCACCTGGCGGCGGACCTCCTTGGGAAGGCTCTTAAAACGGGTCAGGGCCAGGGGGTGGACGCGGACGTGGCTGGCGAAGACGAACTCCATCCTGAGGAGGCCCACCCCGTCCGTGGGGAGGAGGCTCGCTTGAGGGCTTCCTCCGGGGTGCCCACGTTGACCAGGATCTTGGTTTTGGTCCTGGGCAGGGCCTCGGGGCGGACCTCCTCCACCTCAAAGGGAAGCCTTCCCCGGTAGACCCGCCCCACCTCCCCCTCGGCGCAGGATACGGTGACCTCTTCCCCCTCGGG
>BBBL01000214.1 GCA_001311545.1 Thermus kawarayensis JCM 12314
CCCTGGACTTACCGGAGGGTGGTGGGAGCGTGAAGGCTACGTGGGCCTGGGGAGCAACCTGGGGGACCGGGCGGGCTACCTCCTCCTGGCCCTCTCCGCCCTCTCCCGCCTGCCCAAGACCCGGCTTGTCCGCCTCTCTCCCGTCTACGAGACCGACCCCGTGGGCCCCCCCCAGCCCCGCTACCTGAACCTGGTGGCCGAGGTGGAGACGGGGCTTTCTCCAAGGGACCTGCTGGAGGAGATGCTCCGCATAGAGAAGGCCCTGGGCCGGGAGCGGAAGGAGCGCTTCGGCCCCAGGACCATAGACCTGGATCTCCTTCTTTACGGGGACCTGGTGGTGCGGGAGGAGGGCTTGGAGCTTCCCCACCCCAGGCTCCACGAGCGGGCCTTCGTCCTGGTGCCCCTCTCCCACCTTATCCCCGAGGGGCGCCACCCCCTCTTGGGCCGCACCTTCGCCGAGCTCCTCGCCGCCTTGGGTCCTCAAGGGGTGTGGCCCTACCGCCCCTAGGGGGCCCTTGTGCTATAGTGGGGGCATCGCGGTAAGGCCGCGCGAGGAGAAGGAAAGTGGAGCTAGAAGCGGGAAGCATCGTAGAGGGCCGCGTGGTGCGGGTAACGGACTTTGGCGCTTTCGTGGAGCTCCCGGGCGGGGAACAGGGCCTGGTGCACATCTCCCAGATCGCCCACGAGTTTGTGAAAAACGTCCGGGACTTCCTCAACGAGGGGGACATCGTTCAGGTCATGGTGAAGGGGCGGGATCCCAAGGGGCGCCTGGACCTTTCCATCAAGGACCTGACCCCGGCCCCCGAGGGGGGGCCGCCCCCCAGGCCCCGGCGCCTACCCAAGCAGTCCCCCGAGTTTGAGAACAAGCTCAAGAGCTTCCTCCGGGGCACGGGGGGCTTCGGCGGAGGCAAGGGGAAGAAGGGCGGCAAAAAGAAGCGCTGAGCCGAAACGGACTCCCCCGGGGTGTACGCCCCGGGGTTTTGCCGTAAAGTGGTGGGGTATGGGGAAGCCCATTGAGGTGACCGACGCCAACTTTGACGCGACCCTGGGGGGGCACCCCCTGGTCCTGGTGGACTTCTGGGCCGAGTGGTGTGCGCCTTGCCGGATGATCGCCCCCATCCTGGAGGAGCTTGCCAAGGAGTACGAGGGAAAGCTGGTGGTGGCCAAGCTGGACGTGGACGAGAACCCCAAGACGGCCATGCGCTTCAGGGTCATGAGCATCCCCACGGTGATCCTCTTCAAAAACGGCCAGCCGGTGGAGGTCCTGGTGGGGGCCCAGCCCAAGCGCAACTTCCAGGCCAAGATAGAGAAGCACCTGCCTCCTAGCGCATGAGGATCGCCCTGGACGCCATGGGGGGGACCACGCCCCCGGGGTGACCGTTCTGGGGGCCCTGGGGGCTGCCCGGGAGGGGGTGGAGGTGGTCCTGGTGGGAGACGAGGAGGCCTTGAGGGCGGAGCTTGCCCGCCATGGGGGAAGCCTCCCCCTGGTCCACGCCCCGGACCGTATCCTCATGGAGGAGCACGCCACCGAGGTGCGCCGCCGCCCCCAGAGCTCCATCATGGTGGCCATGGGCCTCCTCAAGCGGGGGGAGGTGCAGGCGGTGGTCTCCATGGGCCACACGGGGGCCATCATGGCCGCGGCCCTCTTCACCCTGGGCCGGGTTAAGGGGGTGGAAAGGCCCGCCCTCTTGGTGGAGTTTCCGAGCCAGCGAGGGCGCACCTTCCTCCTGGACGGGGGGGCCAACGCCGACTGCCGCCCGGGCTTTCTCCTCCAGTTCGCCGCTATGGGTCTGGCCTATGCTGAGGCCAGCGGCCTCGCTATGCCAAAGGTGGGTCTTCTCTCCATCGGGGAGGAGGAGGGGAAGGGGAACGCCCTGGTCCTCGAGGCCTACCCCCTCCTGAAGGAGGCCCTGGGCCACCGGTTCTACGGCAACGTGGAAGGGCGGGACATCTTCCTGGGTACCGCAGAGGTGGTGGTCACCGACGGCTTCACCGGGAATGTGGTCCTGAAGCTTGCGGAAGGGGAGGCCAAGGTCCTCCTCTCCTGGATCAAGGAGGCCCTTACCTCCTCCCCCTTGGCCCGGCTGGGGGCGCTCTTGGCCCGAGGGGCCCTCCGGCGGGTCAAGGAGCGGGTGGACCCCGCCCAGTACGGGGCCATGCCCCTTCTCGGCGTGGAAGGGGCGGTCTTCATCGGCCACGGCTCCGCCGACGCCTGGCGGTGAAAAACGCCCTTCTCCGGGCCAAGGCCCTGGTGGAGGCGGGCCTTATGGAACGCGTGCGCCGGGGCCTGGCCGCCCTACACGTCTAGGATCACCTGGGCCTTCCACACCCCCCCCTCCCGGACCACGGAAAGCCCGTGGTAGGTGGCGCTCTTCACCTCGCCCTGGAAGCCGAAGTCCTCCTGAAAGGGCTCGCCCAGGAGGGTGGCCTCGAGGCGGAAGCCCCCTTCCTGGGAGGAGATGCGCACCCGGGCCTTTGCGGGCACGAAGCCCTTGGTCTGGATCAGGTAGATGAGCTCGTTCAGGTAGCGCACCAGGAGGGTCTCCAGGTCCTCGGCCTCCAGGACCACCGTGCGCCTCCTTTTGCCCCTTCGGGGAGGGTTCTGGAACATCACCTCCAGGAGGCCCTCCAGGGCCGCCTGAAAGAGGCCTTCTAGGCTTTCCGCCTCCAGGGCGAAGCCCACGTCGGCGGTGTGCGCTAAAGGCCTCACCACCATGGCCCCTCCTTCTCTTCCATGGCCCCCGCCAGGTGGAAGGTCTCCGTCCAGAGGCGTTCGGGGTACCGCTCCATAAAAGCCAGGACCGAGAGGGCCTGGGTCTTGTGCTGGGCTAGGGCCTGAAGCTTCCGCGCCAGGGCCCACTCGGGCAGGCGCAACCGGTGGGTCACGGGCAAGGGGCCTTGGGGGCGGACGAAATAGACCACCTGGCTAGGCCCTCCGCCACCTCTTTTACGTAGCGGCTCGCCGCCACGTGGTCGGGGTGGCCGTTGATGCCGTCCGGGGGAAAGGTGAGCACGTACCGGGGCCTGAGGGCGAGGAGCCGTTCCCGGACGGCCAGGGCCGCCTCAGGATGGTCCGAGAGGCCCTTGCCGCTGGCCTTTCCCCTGGGTCCGGGCTCCCTTTCCAAGGGAAGGGCGTTGGGGAAGGCCAGGGCCTCGAGGAAGTCCACCCCCAGGATCTCCGCCGCCCTCTTCAGCTCTGCCAGGCGCACCTCGGGCAGGGCTTCCGGAGGACAGAGGCCTAGGGTTCTCCCGGCCTCTCCCCGGGTAAGGGTGAGGATCCCGGTCCTAAGCCCCGCTTCCTTGGCCAAAAGGAGGGTGCCTCCCGCCCCAAAGGTTTCGTCGTCGGGGTGGGGCACCACCACCAGGAGGTCCACCATGCCCCCATCTTGACAGAAAGGACCCCCCCTGGTACATTCAATGTTGCGCCGGTTGAACCGGCGGGGGACCTTGAAAGCGCGGGAATAGGCCAAACGCAAGCACCCAACGCCTTTTAGGCGTTTTTGTTGGAGAGTTTGATCCTGGCTCAGGGTGAACGCTGGCGGCGTGCCTAAGACATGCAAGTCGTGCGGGCCGTGGGGTTTTCCCATGGTCAGCGGCGGACGGGTGAGTAACGCGTGGGTGACCTACCTGGGAGAGGGGGACAACCCGGGGAAACCCGGGCTAATCCCCCATGTGGACGCGCCCTTTGGGGTGC
>BBBL01000215.1 GCA_001311545.1 Thermus kawarayensis JCM 12314
TAGATCCGAGGGGCGGCCTCGGGGGAGGCCAGGCGGTAGGCCAGCTCGGCGAGAAAGGAGGCGAGGAGGAAGCGGCGGGGCTCCTCCAGGCCGTGGAGGCGGCCCACCAGTTCCGCCTGGATCAGGGTGGGGAGGCCTTCCCCCTTGGCGTAGAGCTGGAAGCGCACGTGGTGGAAGAGGGAGAGCCTGCCCGCGCGCTGTGGGCCTTTGCCCCTTCCTGGCGAGGGCCTCGAGGCTCCCCTTGGGGGTGAGGAAGCGGAGGAGGAGGTCCCCTTGGGGGAGGGCCTTGCGGCCCACCACGATGCCCTCTTCCAGGCGGTAGCGCTCCACCTTTCTAGTATGCTTTAGACATGGGAACGTTGCGCGACCTCTTGGAGTGGGTGGTCTTGGGCCTCTTGGTGGTGGTGGGGGTGCTCCTCCTCCTTTGGGTGGGGGCTGGGTCTTCACCTTCTTGGGCAAGGTCCTCCTCGGCCTTTCCGGGCTCGTCGCCACCCTCCTGAAGTACGCCATTCCCGTTCTGCTCCTCGCCGCCGTGGGGTATGGGGTGTTTTACCTTCTCCAGAAGCGGCAAGCTTGAGGCGGCCTCCGGAGGGGTGGGCGTAAACCCTTGACAAGATTGGGCTAAGCCCTATATCCTCCTCCCTAAGCTGCGGAGGGAGGAGGACATGGATAGGAGGTTTTTGCTCAAGCTGAGTGCGGCCTTAGGGGCGGGCTCGTTCCTCAGGGCCCAGGCCAACGAGCGGGTGGAGTATAGGGAGTTTAAGAAGGAGACTCCCATCGCTGTGGTCTACCATCTGGACTTCGGGGACCCGGGCCGCTTCGGCCAGATGCTCACCAACATCGCTAACCACCTCTCCGTCTACGACAACGACCCCTTCAAGATCAAGATCGTGGTGGTGGCCCACGGGGCGGGGGTTCAGTTCTTCTTGAGGGACCTGGAGGGCACTCCTTGGGCCCAGGCCCAGTACGACCGGGAGGCCCTCTTTTCCCGGGTGCGCCAGCTGGCCCAGCTGGGAGTGGAGTACTACCTTTGTGAGATCACCTTCGCCCGCAACAACATCCCCAAGGACAAGCTCCGCTCCGAGGACTTCCTCAAGTGGGTGCCTTCGGGCGTGGGGGCTCTGGGGGAACTCCAGGCCAAGGGGTACGCCTATATCAAGGTGGGTTAAGTCCGCAGAGGGCTCGGCGGGTGGGGGCATATAATGCCCCCATGCGGCTTCTTTTCATCGGGGACGTGATGGCCGAGCCCGGCCTCCGGGCGGTGGGCCTCCACCTCCCGGACATCCGCCACCGCTACGACCTGGTCATCGCCAACGGGGAAAACGCCGCCAAGGGCAAGGGCCTGGACAGGAGAAGTTACCGCCTCCTGCGGGAAGCGGGGGTGGACCTCATCTCCTTGGGCAACCACGCCTGGGACCACAAGGAGGTCTACGAGCTTTTGGAAAAGGAGCCATCGTGCGGGCCCTCAACTACCCCCCGGGCACTCCGGGGAAGGGGTACTGGCGCCTCGAGGCCGCCGGGGAGAGCCTCCTTTTCACCCAGGTGATGGGCCGCATCTTCATGGACCCCCTGGACGACCCCTTCCGCGCCCTGGACGCCCTCCTCGCCCGGGAGCGGGCGGACTACGTGGTGGTGGAGGTCCACGCCGAGGCTACCAGCGAGAAGATGGCCCTGGCCCACTACCTGGACGGGCGGGTCTCGGCCGTCCTCGGCACCCATACCCACGTCCCCACCCTGGACGCCGCCCCCCTGCCCAAGGGGACCCTGTACCAGACCGACGTGGGCATGACCGGGACCTACCAGTCCATCATCGGGGGGGAAGTGGAGACCTTCCTGGCCCGCTTCCTCACGGGCCGCCCCCAGCCCTTCCGCGCCGCTCAGGGAAGGGCGCGCTTCCACGCCACGGAGCTCGTCTTTGAGGGGGGAAAACCCCTCTCCATCAGCCCCTACGTCTGGGAAGAGCCATGACCGAGCCCTTTGACCGCCTTCGCGCCGAGGTGGACCTCCTGGGCCGCCTCCTGGGGGAGGCCATCCGCACCCTCTCGGGGGAGCGGTTCTTCGCCCTGGTGGAGGAGGTGCGCCTTCTGGCCAAGGCCCGGCGCCAGGGGGACGGGGAGGCGGGGGAGGCGCTTTTGCGCCGGGTGAGGGAGCTTTCCCTGGAGGAGGCCGAGGCCCTGGTGCGGGCCTTCACCCACTACTTCCACCTGGTGAACCTGGCGGAGGAGCGCCACCGGGTACGGGTGAACCGCCTGCGGGCCCAGGCCGAAACCCTGGAGAACCCCAGGCCCGAGGGCTTCCTGGCCCTGGCTAAGGCCCTGAGGGAGCGGGGGCTCTCCCTGGAGGAGGCCGAGGCCCACCTGAACCGCTTGGAGCTCCTCCTCACCTTCACCGCCCACCCTACGGAGACCCGCCGCCGCACCCTGCGTCACCACCTGGAGGCCCTGCAAAAGGAGCTGGAGGCGGGGGAGAGGGAGAGGCTGGCTGCCCGGGTGGCCCTCCTCTACGCCACCGAGGAGGTGCGCAAGGCCCGGCCCAGCGTGGAGGACGAGATCAAGGGGGGGCTCTACTACCTGCCCACCACCCTCTGGGAGGCGGTACCCCGGGTGGTGGCGGGCCTCGAGGCCGCCCTGGAGCGGGTCTACGGGAAAAGGCCCCGCCTGAAAAGCCCCGTGCGCTTCCGGAGCTGGATCGGAGGGGACCGGGACGGCAACCCCTTCGTCACCCCCGGGGTCACCGCCTTCGCCGCCCGCTACGCCCGGGAGGTGGCCAGGAGGAAGTTCCTGGAGCCTTGGAGGCCATGGTGCGCGACCTCTCCCTCTCCGGGGCCCGGGTGCGTTCCCCGGGAGGTGCAGGAGGGCGGCCAGGGAGTGGAGCGCTTCCCGGGGGAGCCCTACCGGCGCTACTTCGCCGCCCTCTACCGCAGGCTGGAGGCGGGGGAGGCCACCTTGGAGGAGATGGAAAGGGCCCTCCGGGTAGCGGCGGCGGGGCTTGAGCCCCTGGGCCTCGGAGGGGTGGTGGAAAGCTTCCTCCGCCCCTTGGAGGCCCGCCTTTCCGCCTTTGGCCTGGAGCTCGCGCCCCTGGACCTCCGGGAGGAGTCGGGGAGGCTTTTGGAGGCGGCGGCCGAGCTCCTCCGGGTGGGCGGGGTCCACCCCGATCTCCTCTCCCTTTCCCCGGAGGAGAGGGAAGGCCTCCTCACGGAGGAGCTCAAGACCGCAAGGCCCCTCCTTCCCGTGGGGGAGGCCCCCCGGGGAGAGGCCTTGAGGGTGGCCCTCGAGGCCCTCCGGGCCTGGCAGGACAAGGGGGCCCACGTGGTCTCCATGACCCACCACCCGCCGACCTCCTCACCGTCTTCCTCCTGGCCCGGGAGGTGGGGCTTTACCGCCCCGGGAAGCCCCTTCCCTTGGACGTGGTCCCCCTCTTTGAGACCCTGGAGGACCTGAAGCGGGCCCCGGAGGTCTTGAGCCGCCTCCTGCGAAACCCCGTCTTCCGGGCCCACGCCGAGGGGAGGGGCGGGGTGGAGGTGATGATCGGCTACTCCGACTCCAACAAGGATGCGGGCTTCCTCATGGCCAACCTGGCCCTCTACGAGGCCCAGGAAGCCTGAGCCGGGTGGGGGAGGAGGCGGGGCTTCCGGTCTTCTTCTTCCACGGCCGGGGCACCTCCACGGCCA
>BBBL01000216.1 GCA_001311545.1 Thermus kawarayensis JCM 12314
CCCAGGGTCCTCCTCCTCACCGGGGTGGGGGGGCTCATGGTGCTGGGGGTGGGGATCAACCTCCTGGGCCTTGCCCGGGTGCGGGTGGGCTCCTTCCTCCCCGCCCTCCTCCTCACCCCCCTGGTCTGGGCCTTGGCGGCCTGGCTGAGCTAAGATAGCCCCATGGAGCTCTCGCCCGAGCTTTTGCGCAAGCTGGAGGCCCTGGCCCAGGTCCCCCTGGCCCCGGAGGAGGAGGCCCTCCTCCTGGAGGACCTAAGGCGCATCCTGGACTTCGTGGACGCCCTGCCCCGGGTGGAGGCGGAGGAGGGGGGGGAGGCCCGAGGCCGCCTGCGGGAGGACGAGCCCAAGCCCTCCCTCTCCCAGGCCGAGGCCCTTTCCGTGGCCCCCGAGACCGAGGACGGCTTCTTCCGGGTGCCCCCGGTTCTGGAGTAGCCATGGTGGACCTGAAAGCCCTCCGGCAAAGCCCCGAGGTCTACCGGGAGGCCATCCGCCTGAAGGGGGTGGACCTGGACCTCGAGGCCCTCCTCCTCCTGGACCGGGAGGTGCAGGACCTGAAGAGGCGCCTCCAGGAGGTGCAGACCGAGCGCAACCAGGTGGCCAAGCGGGTCCCCAAGGCCCCCCCGGGGGAGAAGGAGGCCCTCATGGCCCGGGGCAAGGCCCTGGGGGAGGAGGCCAGGCGGCTGGAGGAGGCCCTAAGGGAGAAGGAGGCGGGGCTGGAAGCCCTCCTCCTCCAGGTCCCCCTCCCCCCCTGGCCCGGGGCCCCCGTGGGCGGGGAGGAGGCCAACCGGGAGATCAAGCGGGTGGGCGCCCCGCCCGAGTTCCCCTTTTCCCCCCTGGACCACGTGGCCTCATGGAGAAAAACGGCTGGTGGGAGCCCAGGATCAGCAAGGTCTCGGGAAGCCGCTCCTACGCCTTAAGGGGGGACCTCGCCCTTTACGAGCTCGCCCTCCTCCGCTTCGCCATGGACTTCATGGCCAGGAGGGGCTTCCTCCCCATGACCCTCCCCTCCTACGCCCGGGAAGCGGCCTTCCTCGCACCGGCCACTTCCCCGCCTACCGGGACCAGGTCTGGGCCATCGCCGAGACCGACCTCTACCTCACGGGCACCGCCGAGGTGGTCCTGAACGCCCTCCACTCCGGGGAGGTCCTCCCCCACGAGGCCCTGCCCCTCCGCTACGCCGGCTACGCCCCCGCCTTCCGCTCGGAGGCGGGGAGCTTCGGCAAGGACGTACGGGGGCTTCTCAGGGTCCACCAGTTCCACAAGGTGGAGCAGTACGTCCTCACCGAGGCCAGCCTCGAGGCCTCGGACCGGGCCTTCCAGGAGCTTCTTGAAAACGCCGAGGAGATCCTAAGGCTTCTGGAACTCCCCTACCGCCTGGTGGAGGTGGCCACCGGGGACATGGGCCCGGGGAAGTGGCGGCAGGTGGACCTGGAGGTCTACCTCCCCTCCGAGGGGCGCTACCGGGAAACCCACTCCTGCTCGGCCCTTCTGGACTGGCAGGCCCGGCGGGCGAACCTCCGCTACCGCGACCCCGAGGGCCGGGTGCGCCACGCCTACACCCTCAACAACACCGCCCTGGCCACCCCCCGCATCCTGGCCATGCTCTTGGAAAACCACCAGCTCCCGGACGGCCGGGTGCGGGTGCCCAAGGCCCTCGTCCCCTATATGGGCAAGGAGGTGCTGGAGCCATGCGCATAGAGGCCGCCGAGATAAGGGTCCTGGAGCTTCCCCTGAGGTTCCGCTTTGAGACCAGTTTCGGGGTGCAGACCAAAAGGACCATCCTCCTCCTGAGGCTCTTCGGGGAGGGACTGGAGGGCCTGGGGGAAGGGGTGATGGAGAGGCTTCCCCTCTACCGGGAGGAGACCGTGGAAGGTGCCCGGTACCTCCTCCAGGAGGCCTTCCTCCCCCGGGTCCTGGGAAAGGACCTGCCGAACCCGGAGGCTCCGGGAGGCCCTCTCCCCCTTCCGGGGCAACCCCATGGCCAAGGCGGTTTTGGAGATGGCCTTCTTTGACCTCTGGGCCAAGGCCCTGGGGAAGCCCCTCTGGCAGGTCCTGGGAGGGGTGAGAAGAGCGGTGGAGGTGGGGGTCTCCCTGGGCATCCAGCCCACGGTGGAGGACACGCTTAAAGTTGTGGAGCGGCACCTCGAGGAGGGCTACCGCCGCATCAAGCTCAAGATCAAGCCGGGCTGGGACTACCAGGTCCTGAAGGCGGTGCGCCAGGCCTTCCCCGAAGCCACCCTCACCGCCGACGCCAACAGCGCCTACAGCCTCGCCCACCTTCCCAGGCTCCGCCGCCTGGACGAGCTCGGCCTGGACTACATTGAGCAGCCCCTGGCCTACGACGACCTCCTGGACCACGCCAAGCTCCAGCGGGAGCTTTCCACCCCCATCTGCCTGGACGAAAGCCTCACGGGGGCGGAGAAGGCCAGGAAGGCCATTGAGCTTGGGGCGGGCCGGGTCTTCAACGTCAAGCCCGCGAGGCTCGGCGGCCACGGGGAAAGCCTCCGGGTCCACGCCCTGGCCCAAAGCGCCGGGATCCCCCTCTGGATGGGGGGGATGCTGGAGGCGGGGGTGGGAAGGGCCCACAACCTCCACCTCGCCACCCTGCCCGGCTTTACCAAGCCGGGGGACGTGAGCTCGGCGAGCCGCTACTGGGAGGAGGACATCGTGGAGGAGGCCCTGGAGGCCAAGGACGGCCTCATGCCCGTGCCGGAAGGCCCGGGGATCGGGGTCCACCTCAAGCTTCCCTTCGTGGAGCGCATCACCCTATGGCAGAGGTACATGTCCGCGAGCTAAGGGGCTGGGAGGAGATGGAGGAGGTGGTGGCCCTCCAGCGGGAGGTCTGGGGGCGCGCGGAAAGCGACCTGGTGCCAGGGGCCTCCTCATCGCCCTCCAGGACGAGGGGGGCTCGTGGCCGGGGCCTTCGCCGAGGGGCGGATGGTGGGCTTCGTCTTCGGCTTTCCCACGAAGGACCCCGCCCTCCACCACTCCCACATGCTGGGCGTCCTGGAGGCCTATAGGGGCACGGGGGCAGCCCTCCTCCTCAAGCGCTTCCAAAGGGACTGGTGCCTGGCCCGCGGGGTGCGCCGGGTGGTCTGGACCTTTGACCCCATGCGGGGGGTGAACGCCAACTTCAACCTGAGGAAGCTCGGGGCCACCGCCCGGCGCTACCTCCCCGACCACTACGGCCCCATGACGGGCATCAACGCCGGGGCCCCCTCCGACCGGCTCCTCGCCCAGTGGGACCTCCTCTCCGAGAGGGTCTACGCCAGGCTGTACGCCCCCCCGCCCGAGCTCGAGGTGGCGGGCCTCCCCCAGGTGAACCGGGTGGAGGGGGAGGTGCCCCTGGAGGCCAGGCTGGACCTCGAGGCCCCCAAGCTCCTCTTCCAGATCCCCGAGGACTGGGGGAGGATCCTCAAGGAAGACCCGGACCTGGCCCTAACGTGGCGGGAGCATAGCCGCCTCGTCCTCCCCCACTACTTCGCCCGGGGCTACCGCCTGGTGGACTTCCTCCGCCACCCCAACCGCTATGTCCTGGCTAAGGACTGAGCTCTGGACCGCCGAGGTGGTCTACACCGGCTTCGGCACCCCCATGCTCCGGGGGGGGATCGCCCTTCAGGGGGGGTTCGTGGTGGGCCAGGGAAGCCTGGAGGAGTTAAGAACCCG
>BBBL01000217.1 GCA_001311545.1 Thermus kawarayensis JCM 12314
GGTTCCTCCTTCTTGCACGCAAAGGCCGCCCTGGGCGGAAGGGCCCAGGGCAGTCAAAAAGATGGAGCTCGCGGCCGGGCTCGAACCGGCGACCTCACCCTTACCAAGGGTGTGCTCTACCTGCTGAGCTACGCGAGCTCGTGGAGCGGGAGACGGGACTCGAACCCGCGACCCTCGGCTTGGGAAGCCGATGCTCTACCAACTGAGCTACTCCCGCACGGGGTGTGCCGGAGCACACCGGATGGTGGGCAGGGCTGGATTCGAACCAGCGTAGGCGTGCGCCAACGGTTTTACAGACCGTCCCCTTTGGCCGCTCGGGCACCTGCCCATGCCCCTTGTGGAGCCACCCAGGGGAATTGAACCCCCAACCCCCCGATTACAAGTCGGGTGCTCTGCCGGTTGAGCTAGGGTGGCAGGACCGGGGTTGGGACCCTGTCCGAGGGATTAGGCTAACACAAAGCCGGGCGAGTGTCAAGATAAAGGCATGCGCATCGTACCTTTTGGCGCGGTCCGGGAGGTGACGGGAAGTTGCCACCTCCTTTTGGCCGGGGGGCGGCGGGTGCTTCTGGACTGCGGCCTCTTCCAGGGCCGGGAGGAGGCCAGAAACCACGATCCCTTCGGCTTTGATCCCAAGGGGGTGGAGGCGGTGGTCCTCACCCACGCCCACCTGGACCACGTGGGGAGGTTGCCCAAGCTCTTTCGCGAGGCTTCCGGGGTCCGGTCTACGCCACCCGGGCCACGGGGCTTTTGATGCGGATCGTCCTCGAGGACGCCCTCAAGGTCATGGAAGCGCCCCCTTTTGACCGGGAGGACGTGGAGGAAGCCTTGGCCCACCTAACCCCCTTGGAGTACGGGGAGTGGCTTCGGCTTGGGGATCTGGCGCTGACCTTGGGCCAGGCGGGGCACCTTCCGGGAAGCGCCTTCGTGGTGGCCCAGGGGGAGGGAAAGACCCTGGTCTACAGCGGGGACCTGGGCAACCGGCAGAAGACCGTTCTCCCCGATCCCTCCCTGCCCCCCAGGGCGGACCTGGTGGTCTCCGAGGCACCTACGGCGACCGGCCCCACCGCCCCTTTCCCGAAACGGTCCGGGAGTTCTTGGAGATTATGCAGGAGACCCTGGGCCAGGGGGGCAAGGTGTTCATCCCCTCCTTCGCCGTGGAACGGGCCCAGGAGATCCTCTTCCTCCTCTACGAGAACGGCCACCGCCTGCCCAAAGCTCCCGTCTACCTGGACTCCCCCATGGCCGAGCGGGTCTTGGAGCTCTACCCGAGGCTCGTGCGCTACTTCAGCGAGGAGGTCCAGGCCTATTTCCTCCAGGGGAAGAACCCCTTCCGCCCCAAGGGCCTCTGGGTGGTGGAAAGCCCCGAGGAGTCCCGCGCCCTAGGCCGCGAGCCCGGCCCCATGGTGGTCATCGCCGGGAGCGGGATGCTTTCGGGGGGGCGGATCCTCTCCCACCTGAGGCACGGCCTTTCCGACCCCAAAAACGCCCTGGTCCTCGTGGGTTACCAGCCCAAGGGAGGCCTGGGGGCCGAGCTCATCGCCCGGCCTCCTTCCGTGCGGATCCTGGGGGAAGAGGTGCCCCTGAGGGCCCGGGTCCACACCCTGGGGGGGTTCTCCGGGCACGCGGGCCAGGACGAACTTTTGGACTGGCTTAAGGACCAGCCCCGCGTGGTCCTGGTCCACGGGGAGGAGGAAAAGCTCCTGGAGCTTGGGAAACTCCTCGCCCTCCGGGGGCAGGAGGCGAGCCTGGCGCGCTTCGGGGAGGGGGTGGAGGCCTAGACAGGCTTGAACCCCAGCCTTTCCAGCACCATGCGGGTGGCGGGGCTTTTGTTGAGGGTGTAGAAGTGCACCCCTTCCACCCCGGCCTCCAGGAGCTCGGCCACCTGCCGGGTGGCGTGTTCCACGCCGATCTCCAGGATGGCCTGGGGATCGTCTTGGTAATGCTCCAGCTTGGAAAGGAGGGGCCCCGGGATGCTGGCCCCGCAGACCTCGGTGAAACGGCGGAGCTGGGTGTAGCTGGTCACGGGCATGATGCCGGGGAGGATGGGGATGTGGATCCCCGCGCGCCTCGCCCGCTCCAGGAAGCCGAAGTAGTGGGCGTTGTTGAAGAAGAGCTGGGTGATGGCGAAGTCCAGCCCCGCCTCCACCTTGGCCTTGAAGTGGCGGAGGTCGGCCTCGAGGCTCCCGCTTTCCGGGTGGCCTTCGGGGTAGGCCGCCCCGCCCACGGAGAGGGCCTTTCCGTAGCGCTCCCGGATGAGGCCACGAGCTCCGCTGCGTAGCGGAAGCCCTCCGGGTGGGGCCGGAAGACCCTTTCCCCTTTTGGGGGATCGCCCCGGAGGGCGAGGAGGTTCTCCACGCCGCTCTCCACGAAGCGGTGGAGGACCTCGGCCACCTCCTTTCGGCTCTGGCCCGCCACGGTGAGGTGGGCGAGGGGGTTCAGGCCGAGGCTTTGGATCCTCTGGGCCCAGGCCACGCTCTTCTCCCGGGTGCTCCCCATGGCCCCGTAGGTGATGGAGACGAAGGCGGGGCGGAAGGCCCGGAGTTCCTCCATGGTGCGGAAGAGGGCCTCCTCCTTCCGGGGTCTTGGGGGGAAGAACTCAAAGGAGAGGAGGGGCCCCTGCGCTCCTCGAGGAGGTCCCGTATTTTCATGCGACCGAGTGTAGCCCTTCCCCGGGTGGGGGTCAAGGATGAGGGATAATGGGGGTATGGTAGAGGTTCCCGAGATCCCCAGGGTGGAAGCCGTGGAGCTTCCCGCCAAGGAAGCGGCCCTCATCGTGGTGGACATGCAAAACGACTTCGCCCACCCCCAAGGCGCCCTCTTCGTGCCCGAGGCCCCCCAAAGCGTCCCCGCCATCCAGCTCCTTTTGCGGCGGGCGCGGGAGGCGGGGGCCAGGGTGGTCTACACCCAGGACTGGCACCGGGAGGACGATCCGGAGTTTCAGATCTGGCCCAGGCATGCGGTGGCGGGCACCTGGGGGGCGGAGATCCTGGAGGAGCTAAAGCCCGAACCCGGCGACCTCGTGGTCCAGAAGGTCCGCTACGACGCCTTCTACGGCACCCCCCTGGACCACTACCTGCACCTTTGGGGGGTGAGGCACGTGGTGGTCACGGGCACCGTGGCCAACATCTGTGTCCTGCACACGGCGGGGTCCGCCGCCTTGCGCTGGTACCAGGTGGTCCTGCCCGAGGACGCCACCAGCGCCCTCACGCCCTTTGACCTCCAGGCCGCCCTCCGCCAGGTGACCTTCCTCTACCAGGGCAAGGTCACCCGGGCCGAGGGGGTGCGCTTTGTGTGATGCCCTTTCCGTACCCTGGCCCCTGGGATGAGGGAACCCCAAGAAGGGATCGCGCCCTTGGCCCTGGCGGAAGGGGAGGGGGAGGTGGCCCTTCTGCGGCGCGCCCAGGCCCTGGGCCTGCCCGTGGTTCCCACCTGGGTGGTGCGCCTGGAGGAGGAGTTCTTCCGCCTGAACAACCTGGAGGAGCGGATAGGGAGGCTCTTCCAGGGCGTCTTTGGGGTGCGGATAGATGAGGAGAGGCTCCTCTTTGCGGCGGAGGAGGCCGAGCGGGCGGTCCGGGAAAGCTACCTCCTCCCCGAGCGGGCGGAGGCCTTTCTCGCCGCCTTGAAGGGGCGGGGGTTTGGGTGCGCCCCGCGGG
>BBBL01000218.1 GCA_001311545.1 Thermus kawarayensis JCM 12314
TTGCGGCTCCCGGGGAGGGTGGGGTCCGGGATCTCCCGGGGCGGCAAAGGGGGCTTGCGGTCGCTCACGAAAGGGCCCTCCCAGCGCACCTCCCGGTCCTTGGTGCCGAAGAGGTGGAAGCGGAGCCTGGTGCCCACCACGGAGCGCTGGACCAGGATGTGCCCCGGGGTGTCGTTCAGGACCTTGAGGTCCTTGTAGGGCTGGATCACGGCGGCGTCCAGCCCCGTGGGCTTGTAGTAGGCCACCTGGTAGCTGTGGGCGTGGCGCTCCAGGATGGGAAGCCCGGCGAAGAAGAAGGCCCGGAAGAGGGTGGTGGAGACCTGGCACACCCCGCCCCCACCCCCTGCTCGGTGCGGTCCCCCACGATGACGAAAGCCTCCCTGTACCCCTCCTCCTCGCTCACGGGCCCCAGGGCCCGGTTAAAGGAGAAGGTCCCCGGAGGGATGAGGAGGCCGTCCAGCCTGCTGGAGGCCAGGAGGAGGTTGTGGAGCCGCTCCCGGCTGGAGCCCCGGAAGTCCGTCTCCCCCGTGGCCAGATGCTCCCGCACCCCGAGGGCGTGAAGCTCCCTCAGGCTCGGGCTTGGGGGCGTGTAGCGCACGGGGAGGCGGAAGCTCTTTCGGCCCCCGGCCAGGGCCTCCCGGTAGGCGGCCAGGGCTCCCTTCTCGTCAAAGGAGAGGCCCTTCTTCTCCACCCCCCGCCACCTCCCTTCCTGGAGGACGAAGCGGGGCGGGCGGGGAGGGCGGGAAAGGGCCTTTAGGAGCGCCTTGAGCTCCCCCTCCGAGGCCACGGGGTAGCGCCTCACCCCGGTGTAGGTGCGGAGTTCCCCGTCCTCAATGGCTTCTTCTTGGATCACCAAGAGGGCTTCCACCCTTGGCCCAAGGCCAGCCCCCAAAGAAAGGCCAGGACCAGAGACCTCATAAGGGTAGAGGTTAAGTGCCCGCACGTTGGTTTCGCAACAAGGGATGCCCAAGCCGGGGCTGGGGGGAGATTTTTTTTGGGGCCCCTACCGCGGCGAAAGCCGCGGTGGGGTACTTAGCATGGCCCATCCCCGGTGAGCCCCACCGCCCGGTAGAGTGCCTCTTCCTCGGCCTCCCTGAGGGCCCGGGCCTGGCCCAGGGGAAGATCTCCAAGCTCCAGGGGGCCCAGGGCCAGGCGCTTGAGGTAGAGCACCCGGTTTCCCCGGGCCTGGAACATGCGCTTCACCTGGTGGAAACGCCCCTCCTTGAGGACCACCTCGGCCCAGGTGGGGTCTTCCCAGGGACGTAGCTCGGCGGGGAGGGTCTTCTTACCGTCTAGGAGCATCCCTTTCTGGAAGGCCTCTTGGTCCTTGGGCCCCACGGGCCTTTCCAGGCGCACCAGATAGCGCTTTTCCACCTTGTGCCGGGGGTGGGTGAGGCGGTGGAGAAGCTCCCCGTCCGTGGTGAAGAGGAGGAGGCCCTCGGCGTCCCTGTCCAGTCGGCCCACCGGGGAGAGGTCCCGGGTGGGGAAGCCCCGGAGGAGGGCGTAGACCGAGGGGCCCTCGGCCCTGCTGGTCACGAAGCCTTGGGGCTTGTGCAGGAGGACGTGGAGGTGGCGGCGCACGGCGAGGGGCCTGCCGTCCACCTCCAGAGAGGCGCCCTCCGGCACGTGGAAGCCGGGGTCCTTCACCACCCTGGCGAGGACCCGCACCCTCCCTGCCCGCACCAGCCGGGCCACCTCCTTGCGGCTTCCCAGGCCCAGGCGGGCGAGGAGCCTATCCAGCCTTTCCCCTTTCATAGCTCCACGGCCCCTTCCAGCCACCAGAGGGCGCCTTTGGCCTTCAGCCGGGAGAACTCCTCGGGGGTGAGCCCCCGGGCCTCCACCCGTCCCGCGTTCAGCCCTTGCAGGAGGGCCAAGCGCTCCAGGGGGTCCTTGGGCAGGTTGGGGGAGACCACGAGGAGGTCTATGTCGCTTTCCACGTTGAAGTTCCCCCGGGCCACGGAACCGAAGAGGAAGACCCGGGCTTCTCCCAAGGCCTCCCGCACCCGCCTGGCGTATTCCCGGGCCTCGGCGAGGAGGGCCTCCCAGGCCTCCAGCCTCGCCTTAAGTCCCCTCGAGGCCACGCCACACCTCCTCCACCCAGGCGAGGGACAACCTGGCTGCCTCCAGAGCTTCCTGGGCTCGCTCTTCTGTGTGGTATTCGTGGGGGCTTCCTTCCGGGTAGGCGTCGGGATAACGGGCGGGGATGTAGTGTAGGTCCAGCCCCTTGGCCGCCTTCTCCACTTCCTCAGGCACCTCCACCCCGGCTTCCCGGAGGGCCTGGATAAGGCGTAAGAGGGCGTGGCCGAAGGCGGGCCTTCCCAGACCGCGGAGGAGGCCTTTAAGGGCGTACTCCGCCGCCTGGTGGGCCTTGGAGCTCGCCCAGTCGTAGTCCCCCTCTTCCAGGTCCCGTTCCCCGGAGGCGAGGGTGTGGCGCGCCTGGGCGAACCACCTGGCAAACTCCTCCCGGTCCAAGGCGCCATCCTCCTTATCCTAAGGGGCATGAGGCTTTACCAGCTGGACAGCTACGCCACCCGCTTCCAGGCCCGGGTGGAGAGGGCCTGGAGCGACCCAAGGGGGCATTACGCCGTGCTCTCCCAGACCCTCTTCTACCCCGAGTCCGGGGGGCAGCCCGCCGACACCGGGGTCCTGCGGGGGGTCTTCGGCGAGGTCCGGGTCCTCCACGCCTACGAGGAGGAGAAGGCCTTCGGGGACGTGGTCCACGTGCTTTCCGCCCCCGTCCCCGAGGGGGCGGAGGTGGAGGGGGAGATCGACTGGGAAAGGCGCTTCCGCCACATGCAGCGCCACACCGCCCAGCACCTCCTCTCCCAGGCCCTCCTGCGGGCGGGGGGGTACCACACCGTGGCCGTGAGCCTGGACTCCCCGGTGTGCACCGTGGACCTGGAGGAGGAGGCGGAAGAGGCGGGGATCCAGAGGGCCGAGGCCCTGGCCAACTTCGCCGTCTACGCCGACTACCCCGTGGAGGCCTTCTCGGTTTCCCAGGAGGAGCTGGCCCTTTACCCCCTAAGGCGCCCCCCCAAGGTCCGGGGCAAGGTGCGCCTGGTGCGGATCGGGGACTTTGACCTGGCGGCCTGTGGGGGGACCCACCTCAAGACCAGCGCCCAGGCGGGGCCCATCAAGGTCCTCAAGTGGGAACGGTACAAGGGGGGAACCCGGGTCTACTTCACGGCCGGGTGGGAGGCCCTGGAGGACTACCACGCCAAGCACGCCCTCCTCGCCCGCCTGGCCCTCTCCTTCTCCACGAACCCCCTGGACCTGGAAAAGCCTCTAAGAAATCTCCAGGAAGAGGTCTACGCCCTCAAGGGGGAGAACCAGGCCCTCAAGGAGGCCCTGGTGGAAGCCCTCCTCCCCAAGGCCTTGGAGGAGAAAGCCCTCCTCGCGCCCGCCCCGGTCCTCGGGGACCTGGCCAAGGCCCTTCTTTCCCAAAGCGGGAAGACCTTCCTCCTGGTCTCCCCGGAAGGGCGCTTCGTCCTCCTTGGACCGAGGCGCCAGGAGGTCCTGGAGAGGCTCAAGGCCCTGGGGGCCAAGGGGGGCGGGAAGGAGGTGGTCCAGGGGGCCCTGCCCAAGGAGCGGGTGGCGGAGGCCCTGGGGCTTTTAAGCTAGGGGCATGGG
>BBBL01000219.1 GCA_001311545.1 Thermus kawarayensis JCM 12314
CCCGGCTCGAGCGGGCTCTGCGGTCGTACGGTCCAGGCGCGGTGCCGGCGTGAAGAGGTTTGCCTCCCCCGAGGATCTGCGAAGGCGCTGGAAGACCGCCTGCGCCGAACCTCGGAGGTGCAGGGGTTACCCCTTCAGTACCTACGGAAGCGGTTGACGATCGAGCGCTTCCTGGCGCGACTCTACGCCAGGGGGGCCAGCCCCTTCGTCGTCATGGGAGCCTTCGCCCTCGCGACCCTGCTCGGCAGGCGGCGGATGACCCAGGACCTGGACCTCGAGGCCTGGGAGAGCGTCCCGGATCCGCTGGAACTCCTACAGGAAGCGGCCGACCGGGACCTTGGTGATGGCTTCGTCTTCCGCATTCAGGAACGGCAGCGAGACCGTACGTCCGGGGTGAGGCGCTTCACCCTAACCGCCCGCCTCGGGGGCAGGTTGTTTGAGGAGGTGGCCCTTGATGTTCACATGAGCGGTTCCGTGGGGCTCGATCCCGTCCGGGCGAGGTTTGGACCCGCCATCGAGCTGGATGGCCTCGAGCCGCCCGAGGTGTCCATGGCCCCGCTCGCGTGGCAGTACGCCAACAAGCTGCACGCCTACCTCCGAGAGCGTGCCTCGGGGCAGAAGACGCGCGTCAAAGACCTCGTGGACCTGGCGATACTGACGATCGAACTCGCCGAGGAGGCGGATCCGCAAATGCTCGCCCGGGCCGTCGAACGCGTCTATGCGATCCACGGAGGCCGACCCAGGCTGGACTTTCCCGATCCGCCCGCCGCGTGGAGGAGGGAGTTTCGCGCCATGGCCCGGGAGGCTGGCCTCGAGCCCCCCGAGATGGACTTCTGGACGGAGAAGGTGCGGGCGCATTACGAGGCGGTCCTTACCCTTCTTAATGGATGAAAAACCCCTTGGCAAATGGCTCCCACCTACCTTCCGCACCCCCTCAAAGGCTGTCGTAAAAGCCCTCCACGGAAGCTACGCGGCCCTGGCCAGCCGCTTCACCCACAAGCGTAGCTTGCCCAAGTACACCCAGGCCTCGCTCACCCGGGGGTTCTGTACAAGGTAGCCTGACGGCTGACCGTAGTCCCACATCCCGCACCCCCTTCCCACATCCCGCACCCCTCACTCCAGCAGGTAATACCCCGAGCCACCGGAAGGTGGGCCGCGGTCTCGTAATGGGGGCCAGGTTGAGGACCAGCCACCTGCCCTCCAGCTCCACCACGAGGATCGCCGGAACCCGGTGCCCCCGTCTCGTGAAAGCTGTCCAGCATGCGGCCCGTGCGGTCCTCGTTGAGGAGCCCTGGGGTGACGCCCTTTCCCAGGTCGCGGGCGTGGCCCGTACCCTGAGGCCACCCCGTGGGCTTACCTTCCCAGTAGTGGCCGAAGAGGCAGAGGGGGAAGAGACGAAGCCAGGGCGTTCAGAATGGCCGCTTTCAGGGGGACCAGCCCGATACGGTCCACGATGCCGGCCACCAGGCCCAGGTGGCCGAGGTGGTACACCTGCAGGTCGGGTGTGGCTCCCATCCCAAAATCCTAACGCAGAGGGAGGAGGGGGGCGGAATGCGGGATAAATCCTTACACGACCGTTTACGCCGGATCGCTACACCTTAGAACTTTTTTTGGTAAACCTGCTTGCTTCAAGACCGCGTTGGCCGTGTGGCGAGACTTTATCTCGCCGTCCACTACGAACCTTCGTCCCGTGATGGGGCTGAACCAGATCTCGTGGTCCCCTTTGCCCTGACGCACGGGGCGGCATCCCGCCTCCCGGAGGAGGCGCTTGACCTCAGGGGCGTAGTCGGCCATCAGGAGAGGACCAGGGGCCGGGTGGCCTCGAGGCGAAGCTCTACCGGGAGTTCCACGGCCACCCCGTTTTCCTCAAGGAGCTCCGGCACCATGACCGCGAGCTTGGCCAGAAGCTCCTCCAGGGTGGCGGCTTCCGTGGCGAGTCCGGGCACGTCCTCGCTTTCCGCTACCCACACCCCGGCTTCTCCATCCCACAGGGCCTGTACCTTGAGGGTACGCACATCTACCAAGATACTGCAGCGCAAGGCCCAGGAGTGGGGGACGCTCCCCCGATCAAGCTTCCTCTACCTCGGCCCCGAGCTGGCCCAGCGTCTCCCGTATCTGCTTGTCCAAGGTGGCCCGGGGATAGGGTCTGGACCTCCCCGCAGCTCGCGGAAGCTAGCCGGGCGCATTGGGGTCCGCCTGGCCCCCAAGGTGGTCTCCCGGCACCTCAGGGCCATGGGGTAAGGGGCGCGGTAAGCTTCCTTCTTGGACTTCTTTGTCCCTAGGGCCAAGCTCACGGAGTACCTTCTCAACCCTAAACATCCCGAGGGAGGAAACAAGGCCCGCTTCTTCATGGCCCTGGGTTTTTCCCCGGGGAATCCCGAGGCCCTGGAAAGGGCCTTGCTCCGCCATGCCGAGGAGGCGGAAGAGGTGGCCCGCAGGCCAGGCTTACTGGGCGAGGGCCTGGTGCTGGTCCTTAGGAGCCCCCTTCGCGCCCCTAGGCGGGAGGTGCTCTTGCAGAGCGTCTGGTATCTTGAGGATGAGGGTGCAGCGGCCCGTTTGGTGACGGCCTACCCGTGGAGGGGGCGATGATCCGGGAGCACGATTTGGTGGTCCTGAAGCGGGACAAAGAAGAGTGGGGCCTCGAGGCCGGGGACGTGGGGACCGTGGTCCTGGTCTACCCCCACGGGGGGTACATGGTGGAGTTTGTGGACCACGAAGGGAACACTTTGGCCCTTCTGGACCTGGTGGAGGAGGAGGTTGCGCCCCTGAGGGGCCCCGCTCTCCTGCGGGCGAAGGGCGCCTAGGGCCTGGCCTCGAGGGCACAGGGGTTTTGCTCAGCATCCTGACGCACCCGAAGCGGGGCCCTCACCCTTTTGCGCCACTCTACGGGTCCGCCGTAGTATCCTGAGCCCCCAGGAAAGGGCAAAAAGTGCGGGAAGACACTTCTGAGCCATGGGAGGCCCACTTTTTAGTACCCGTCCTTCTTGCCTACCTGTCAGTCCACAGACCACGGTCAGTCGTCAGGCTCCCTTGTGCAGAACCCCCGGGCGAGCGAGGCCTGGGTCTACCTAGGCATACTACCCTTGTTGGGGAAGCGGCTCGCCAAGGCGGCGTAACTGCCCGTGGAGGACTTTTGCCACAGCCCCTCACACCCTCCACCGCTACCCCACCCTCGCCTTCCACCGCGTGGGGGACGGGCTGAAAGTGTCCCCCCGCATCCCCGAGGAGGCCCGCACCGCTCTGGTCCACTTCAAGCCCGCCTTCCTCCGGGCCCTGGAGGAGGGGGAGCGGGTGGAGGCCTCCTGGCTCCTCGCCTCCCCCTTCTGCCTGGCCGCCCTTCTAGGCCACGCCCTGGGGGTGGAGGGGCCCGTGATGCTGACCCTCTACGAGGAGGAGAAGCCCCGCCGCTACCTGGCCCCGGAGAAAAAACTTGACCCCCCACCTGGCCTGGGCTGGCCGGAATCTCCCCCTGCCCCAGAGGCTCCACCTTTCCCCCACCACGGGAGGGTAAGCCGTGGGCTAGCGAACCGGGTGGGAGGTGGGCGTGGAGGCCCTGGCCGGAAGCGCCCGCTACCTCCTCCTCCCGGCCCTCGGGGCCGGGCCTGGCTCGAGGCCG
>BBBL01000220.1 GCA_001311545.1 Thermus kawarayensis JCM 12314
GGCCTTCGGGGCTACCCTCCCATGGCCCGGGGGGCTTCCCCGCCTCGCCCTCCTCCCCGAGGACCCCAGGGCTGGCCTTCGCCACCGGGGAGGGGGTGGCCTGGGAGGGGGAGGATACCCCCCTGGCCCTGGTGGTGCTGAGGACGGCGGTGGGGGAGTTCCCACTGGACTGGGGCAAGGCCAAGCGCGGGGTGCTCAGGCCCGTGGGGATAGGGCTTTGAGGGCCCCAGCCTCCTCATGTTGCCGAGCCTGGGCGCGTTCACCCAGGGTTCACAGAAAACGCCTGTTTCTTTCACGCCTTCCTCCCTACCCTAGGGCTGACCCTGGTAGGGGTCAGAAAGGAGGAAGGAGGATGAAACGGCAAGCTTGGATGGTTCTGATGGCGGTGGCGGCGGTGGGAGTGGCCTTGGCCTACGGGCCCGCATGGGAGGGGCAGGCCAGGGTGGTTCCCAGGCGGGGATGGCGGCGGGGTTGGTCCGGACCTTGCACGACGATGTGGTGACCGCCCTGGGCCTCGCCCCGGAGGAGCTCATGGCCCTGCGTCAGCAGGGGAAGACCCTCGCCCAGATCGCCCAGGAGCGGGGGGTGGATCTCGCCAGCCTGGAGGCCAAGCTGGTGCAGGCCCGTAACGCTGCCATTGATGAGGCGCTTAAGAACGGAAGCCTCAGCGAGGCCCAGGCCGCTTGGATGAAGCGCGCACGCAGGTGGTGGTGCGGGCCATGCTGGAGCGGCAGGTGGGGCCGGGGACCGGTTCGGCCTACGCCAAGAGGGCAGGGCAGGCAATGACCCCTGGAGGGCCCGGCTATCCCACTTCTCCCCGCTCCCCCCGGGGCGGGCCCATGGGCCCTTCGGGCCGGCTTGGAATAGGTAGCGGGTGAGCGTTTCTTACGGGCCCACACCGGAAGGGTGGGCCCTTAAGCTTGGAGTATGGCAGGAGAGCTCATCCTGGTGGTGGAGGACGAGCCCCAGATAGCCGACACCTTGGAGCGCTATCTGAGGGCGCAGGGATTCCGTACCGAACGGGCGGCGGATGGGGAGCGGGCCCTGGAGGTTTGGCGGGTTACCCGGCCTGACCTGGTCCTGCTAGACCTGATGCTGCCCCGGCTGGACGGCCTCGAGGTGTTGAAGCGCATCCGCCAGCAGGACCGTACCCCGGTTATCGTGATCACCGCCCGGGCGGAGGAGGTGGACCGCGTCCTGGGTTTGGAGCTGGGCGCGGACGATTACGTGGTGAAGCCCTTTAGCCCCCGGGAGGTGGTGGCCCGGGTCCGGGCGGTGCTTCGGCGGGCCCAGGGCTTGGTCCGCCCCGCCAGCCATCTTCAGGTTGGGGCCTTGGAGGTGGACCTCGAGGCCCTAAGGGCTCGTTGCCAAGGCCAGGAGCTCTCCCTCACCCCCACCCAGGTCCGCCTCCTGTACCTTCTCATGGCCCGGGCGGGGAAGGTGGTGTCCCGGCAGGAGCTTTTGGATGGCCTGGAGACCGAGGCGGACGAGCGCACGGTGGACGCCCACGTGAAGAACCTGCGGGCCCGTCTGGGGCCCTGCGCCGCCCTCTTGGAGACGGTGCGGGGCTACGGTTACCGCTTGCGGGAAGGACTGGAGGAAGGATGAGGCTTCTCCCGCGCCTCGCCCTGGCCATAGCCTTGGTGGCGGTGTCCGTGGCGGGTCTATCCGGCTGGTTGGCCTACCGGGTGGCGGCGGACCACGTGGGGCGGGCCTTGTCCCTGGGTGGGGGCCTGGGTAACCCGGGGGCCCCTCGCATAGGCCTGCGCCAGCAACGCCTCTTGCAGGACCTGCGTTCCTCCTTGTGGACGGCGGTGGGGGGAGCGCTTCTTCTGGGTTTGGGGGTAGGGACCTCCTCGCCTTGAACCTGGTGCGCCCAGTGCAACAGCTGGCCGAGGTGGCCGAGGCGTACCGCAAGGGGGATAGACACCGCCGAGCCCGGGCAGAGGGGACGGACGAGGTGGCCGAGGTGGCCAGGAGTTTCAACCTCTTGCTGGACACCCTGGAGCGCAAGGAGGCTGAGGAAAAGAGGCTCTTCTCCGACATCGCCCACGACCTGCGCACCCCCCTCACCGTTCTTCAGGGCGACCTGGAGGCCATGGAGGACGGGCTCCTGCCTTGTACGCCGGAGAACCTCCGAAGGCTTCAGGAAGAAGTGCGCTTCTTGGCCCGGCTCGTGGAGGATATCCGGCTCCTTACCCAAGTGGAGGAGGGAGCCGTGCAGCTCTCTCCTAAGGTTTTGGACCTGGGGGCGCTGGCCCAAAAAAAATGCTGGACCGATTTCGTATTCAGGCGGAGGCCAAGGGGGTGCAGCTCTCCCTGGAGGTGGAACCTCTCTGGGTGTTGGCAGATGCGGGGGCGCTTTCCCGTGTCTTGCAGAACCTCTTGGACAACGCGGTGCGCCATACCCCACCGGAGGGAAGGGTGGAAGTGGTGTTGGGAAGGGAGGGAAGCTGGGCCCGGCTGGAGGTGCGGGACACGGGGCCGGGGCTGCGCCCTGGGGAAGAGGAGAAGGTGTTCCAGCGGTTTTACCGGGGAGACCCCGCCCGCACCCGGGGGGGAAGCGGCCTGGGGCTATCCATAGCCAAAGCCCTGGCCGAGGCCATGGGAGGAAGGCTTCAGGGCGCGAACCGAAAGGAGGGGGGAGCGGTCTTTACCCTCTGGCTTCCCTTAGCCCAGGGGAAGGGGTTGCCTTCGTGAGCCCCCTTGCCCAGCGCCGGGCGGGAGGCCGGTTAAGGTCCCGGCTTCTCGAGGCCGAGGGCGGCGAGCTCTTCTTGCCATGGGCCGAAGGCCTCCCGCAGGAGGGCTTCGGGCAGGGGGCGGATCTCCAGGCGCCCGGGGGCTAAAGGGATGACCCAGTGGAGGCTTTCCGAGACCTTCTTCTTGTCCCGGAGGAGGTAGGGGAGAAGGTCCTCCAGGGAGAGGCGGGGAAGGGGGGGCGGGGAGAGCCAGAGGAGGGAGGCGGCGCACAAGGGGCAGGAGGTCCTCCCCGCCCAGGGCCTTCCCCAGAAGGGCGGCGTAGAGGAGGCCGTAGGCCACCGCCGCCCCGTGGGGGAGGGCGTGGCGGGTCCTGGCCTCCAGGGCGTGCCCCAGGGTGTGGCCCAGGTTTAGGAGGCGCCGCTTCCCCTTTTCCAGGGGGTCTTCCTCGGTGAGGGCGAGCTTCACCGCCACCGCCCTGGCCAGGTAGGCCTCCAGGCGGGGGCTTTCCGGCGTGAGGTCCTCCACCTGGAGAAGGTCCTCGTCCCCGGCGATGAGCCGTGCTTGAAGCCCTCCACCAGGCCCTCCCGGAAGACGAAGGGGGGAAGGGTCTTGAGGGCCCTTAGCTCGGCGTAGACCCCCCTGGGGAAGTGGAAGGCCCCCACCAGGTTCTTCCCCTCGGGGAGGTTGAGCCCCGTCTTGCCCCCTACGCTGGCGTCCACCACGGCCAGGGTGGTGGTGGGGAAGGAGAGGTAGGCCACGCCTCTTAGGTAGGTGGCGGCCACGAAGCCCCCGAGGTCGGTGAGGGTCCCGCCCCCCACCACGAGGAGGGTGGCGTCCCGGGGAAGGCCCTCCCCGGCCAGCCAGGAAAGGACCTCCCCGTAGACCTCGAGGCTCTTGGCCC
>BBBL01000221.1 GCA_001311545.1 Thermus kawarayensis JCM 12314
GGGCAACGGCAACCCGAGCACCGCCGCCCGCCTCAGGCCCCTGGTCATCTTTGGAGGGCAGAACGGAGGGTACGCGGGGGACTTCGGGGTGGCCCAAGCCCTGGTCTGGGCGGTGGACCACGGGGTGGACGTGCTCAACAACTCCTGGGGCGGGGGAGGGTACAGCTACCTCCTCAAGGAGGCCTTTGACTACGCCCTTCTCCACGGGGTCATCGTGGTGGCCTCCGCGGGCAACGATTACCGCGATGCCTACCACCTCCCCTCCGGCCTTCCCGGGCTCATCGCCGTGGCCGCCACCAACCCCTACGACGAGAAGACGGGCTTTTCCACCTACGGTCCTTGGGTGGACCTCTCGGCCCCGGGCGAGGACGTCCTCACCACCTTTGTCAACCTGGGGACGGGCACCTGGCTTTTCGGCGGCACCTCGGCGGCGGGGCCGGTGGTGGCCGGCTCGGCCGCGGTGGTCCTCCAGGTGCTCAGGGATAACGGGCTCAACCCCACCCCCTACCAGGTGCTCCGGATCCTCCAACAGACAGCCGACCCCGTGCAGGGGCCCGCGGATGTGGTCGCCGGAATGGGGGCGGGCCGGGTCAACGTGGGCCGGGCGGTTCAGATGGCCCGGGGCCTGCAAAGCCCGAGCCAGCTCCCCCCTCCCGGGAGCCAGATCGGGATCCTGGTGCTCAACAAAGGCTCCGACGCCCGCCTCGGCCTAGGGGGCCTGGTCACCACCGACCTCCTCCCCTCCGTCCCCTTCAGCAACGTCACCCTGGTCCACCAAAGCGGCAAGCAGATGTACGCCCAAACCAGCCCCGCGGGCCCGGCCCTCTTCCTGGAAAGCCCCCCGGGCCAGTACCAGGTGCTGGTGGGCGGGCCGAGCCAGATCTTCCTGGGGGGCAGCGAGGACCCCGTCCAGGGAGCGGTGAGCGTCCTCCCCGGGGGGGAAGCCCTCGCGGTACTAAGGCAGCAGGCGGACCCCTACGAGGTCACCCACGAGGTCACCCCGGGGAACCCGCCAGCCCGGAACGATACGTTCCAGACGGCCACAGACCTTGCCCAGTTCTTCGGACCTCTCCCCCCGTCCTTCACCCTGAGCGCCGCCTTTGACTCCAACAACCTGGCCCAGTTCGGCCTGTCCCAAGGGGGCCCGGACGTGGACGTCTACGCGATTCCCCTCCAGAGGGCAAACCCTGGATTTGCAGGCGGCAAGCCGCCTGGTGGGGGGCCTGGGCACGGTGAAGCTCACCCTTCTCGCCCCGGACGGGACCACCACGCTCCAAAGCGCCCAGGAAAGCCCCACGAGCCCCGCCCAAATCTCCTACCAAGCCTCCCAAACGGCACCTACTACCTAAAGCTCGAGGAGACCAACGGCCAGCAGGGCCTAGGCTACTTCTACCGGATCGGCGTAGGCCTAAACGCCACCCCGCCGGCCTTCTAAGGGGACCCCGCCCCCCCCTCCTGGCGCGCGCCAGGAGGGGGTTTTTATACCACCCCCGTGCTGGCTTGCGCCGGCACGGGGTGCAAACAAGGTACTAGAGGTGAATCGGCCGCTGCCACGCCCCCAGGGCCGCCTCCTTGAGGATCTCGGAGAGGGAGGGGTGGGCGTGGGGGGCGCGGCCCACGTCCTCGGCGCTCGCTTGAAGAAGATGGCCAAGGCGGCCTCGGCCAGAACATCCCCCACCCTGGCCCCGATCCCGTGGACCCCCAGGATCCGGTCCGTCTTGGCGTGGGCCAGGACCTTAACAAACCCTTCCGTCTCCCCCATGGCCCGGGCGCGGCCCGAGGCGGAGTAGGGGAACTTCCCCACCTTGTAGGGGATGCCCTTCTCCTTCAGCTCCTCCTCGGTATAGCCCACGGAGGCCACCTCGGGATGGGTATAGACCACGCTGGGGATGGCCTGGTAGTCCACGTGGCCGAACCCCCTCGCCATGTGCTCCACGGCGGCGATCCCCTCCTCACTGGCCTTGTGGGCCAGCATGGGCCCCCGCACCACGTCCCCTATGGCGTAGATGTGGGGACGTGGGTCCTTAAGTGCTCGTCCACGGGGATCCGGCCCTTTTCGTCGGGGGCAAGCCCGGCGTTTTCCAGGGCGAGCCCCTCGGTGTAGGGCCTCCGGCCCACGGCCAGCAAAACCCGGTCCGCCTCCAGGACCTCGCCCCCTTCAAGCTCCACCCGCGCCCCCTTTCCCTGGGGAAGCACGGCGGTGACCCGCACCCCGGTGCGGATGGCGAGGCCCTGCTTCTTGAAGACCTTCTCCGCCGCCCGGGAGACCTCGAGGTCCATGGTGGGGAGGATGCGGTCCATGTACTCCAGAAGGGTGACCTCCGCCCCCAGGCGGTGCCAGACCACCCCGAGCTCGAGGCCCACCACCCCGCCCCCCACCACGACAAGCCTCTCTGGCACCTCGGGGAAGGCGAGGGCCTCGGTGGAGGTCACCACCCTTTCGTAGTCCACCTGGGCCCAGGGGGGGATGAGGGGGCGCTCCCCGTGGCGATGAGGATGTAGCGGGCCTCCAGCTCCTCCCCCGTCTCCTCCACCAGGACCTTGCGGTCCGAGAGGAAGCGGGCCCTGCCCAGGTGGCGGGCGATGCCGTTTTTCTTGAAGAGGAACTCCACCCCCTGGGTGTTGGCCTGGACCACCTTGTCCTTGTGGGCCATGAGGGCAGGAAGGTCCAGCTCCACCCCCTTCACCCTGGCCCCGAGGAGGCCCTTCTTGGCCTCGTAGATGCGCTCGGTGGTCTCCAGGAGGGCCTTGGAGGGGATGCACCCCACCCGAAGGCAGGTCCCCCCTAGGGCCTTCTCCTTCTCCACCACCCCCACCCTCATCCCCAGCTGGCCGCCCGGATGGCGGCCACGTACCCGCCGGGCCCGGCTCCGATCACCAGGAGGTCGTACACCCTACACCTCCAGAAGGAGCCTCACGGGGTTCTCAATGAGCTCCTTCACCCGGCGGAGGAAGGTCACCGCCTCCCGCCCGTCCACCATGCGGTGGTCGTAGGAGAGGGCCAGGTACATCATGGGCCGGACCACCACCTGGCCCTCCCGGGCCACGGGGCGCTCCTGGATGGCGTGCATGCCCAGGATCCCCACCTGGGGCGGGTTGAGGAGGGGGGTGGAGTTCAGGGAGCCGTAGATCCCCCCGTTGGTGATGGTGAAGGTGCCTCCCGTGAGCTCCTCGGGCCTGAGCTTCTTGGTGCGGGCCCGTTCGGCGAAGTCGGCGATCTGCCTTTCTATCTCGGCGAAGGAGAGGCGGTCGGCGTCCCGGATCACCGGCACCACCAGCCCCTCGCCCCCGCCCACGGCGATGCCGATGTCGTAGTAGCGGTGGTAGACGATGTGGTTCTCGCGGATCTCGGCGTTGAGCTCGGGGATCTCCTTGAGGGCCTGGACCACGGCCTTGACGAAGAAGCTCATGAAGCCGAGCTTCACCCGTGCTTCCTCTGGAAGGCCTCCCCGAGCTCCTTCCTCAGGGCGATCACCGCCGACATGTCCGCCTCGTTGAAGGTGGTGAGCATGGCCGTGGTCTGGCGGGCCAGGAGAAGCCTCTCGGCGATGCGGCGGCGCAGGGGGGTCATGGGGACCACCTCGTCCACCCGCCAGGG
>BBBL01000222.1 GCA_001311545.1 Thermus kawarayensis JCM 12314
CTCGCTTCCCGCGCGGACCACCTGGGCCCCGTGGCGCCGGGCGCTTTCCTCCACCAGGGAAAGGCTCCTCCTCCACAAGCTCCGGCTCGTCCCCGTCCGTCTCCACCAGGAGAAGGGCCCGGTCCCGGGGAAGGCCCATTCTCAGGTAGTCCTCCACGGCGCCCGCGCAGACCGGGTCCAGAAACTCCATGCGGGCCGGGACGGCCCCCAGGGCCACCGCCTGGGAAACCGCCTCGGCCAGGGGCTCCACCCCGGGAAAGACCGCCATCAGCGTGGCCCGGTACCGGGGCAGGGGAAGAAGCCGCACCCTGGCCCCGGTGATGAGGCCCAAGGTGCCCTCGGAGCCGATGAGAAGCCCCGGGAGGTCGTAGGCCCTGCGGTCCAGAAGGTGGACCTCCCCCCAAGCGTCCACCCACTCCAGCGTCAAAAGGTAGTCCCCCGTGACCCCGTACTTGAAGCAGAGGGGCCCCCCGGCGTTTTCCGCCAGGTTTCCCCCCAGGGTGCTGGTGCGGTAGGAGGCGGGGTCTGGGGGGTAGAAGAGGCCAAGGGGCCTCGCCGCCTCGGAGATCCGGGCGGTGGTGACCCCGGGCTCGGCCCAGGCGGTCTGGGCCACGGGATCCACCTGCAGGCGGGTCATGCGGGTGAAGGCCACGGCGATGGCCTCCCCTAAGGGCACCGACCTCCCGAGAGGCCGCTTCCCGCCCCCCGGGGAACCAGGGGTACCCCGTGCTCCCGGGCCAGGCGCACCAGGGCCTGGACCTCCTCCCGGGTTTCGGGCAGGACCACGGCCAGGGGGGCCTCCCCCACCAGGATGGCATCGTAGCGGTAGGGGGCCCTCTCCGCCGGAGCAAGGAGGACCCTCCCGCCGAAAAGGGCCTTGAGCTCGGAGGCAAGCTCCCGGGTTAGGCCAGGCCGGACCGGCACGCCCTCAGGGTAGCAGAGGTTCAGGGGGCCGTGTTCAGGGGGTCGCAGGCCCCCGTGCTGTCGGGGACCATGACCACGGAACTCCTCACGAACTCCGAGGGCGCGTTCACGTTGAAGCCCTGCACCCAGAGGCGCTTGTTCCCCACCGGCTCCACGATGATCCCCTGGGGCTCAGGCCCTGCTGGATCTGGCTCGGGGCCACGTCCACGTAACCCGTAGCCCGGCCCTGGCCCGCGGTAAAGGTGGAAAGGCTCGCCACCTTTTGCCCGGGGCGGGCCTGGTGGGGGGTCTGGCCGTCGTCCAGGAGGTAGACGTCCAGACGGGTGAGGACCCCGGAGAAGTCAAAGCTGAAGTCCACCCGCGTGGTTTTGTAGGTACAGTAGCGGTCCTGGGTCCAGAGGTTCTGGATGGTAGGAGGAACGAAGGAAACGGTCACCGTGCAGGCCGCGAGGGCCAGGGCCAAGAGGGGAACCAGGGAACCCATGCCCCCATCTTCCTCCCTAGCCCGCCCGGACCCATGACGCCAGGCTAAACCCCCCTTTAGACTTGGGGCGTGGCCTACTGGATCTTGAAGTCCGAGCCCGAGGTCTACAGCATTGAGGACCTGAAGCGGGAAGGAAGGGCGGTCTGGGACGGGGTCCGGAACTACCAGGCCCGGAACTACCTGATGCGGATGGAAGAGGGCGACCTCTGCTTCTTCTACCACTCCGGCGCAACCCCCCCGGGGATCGCCGGGCTTTGCCGGGTGGTGCGAACCCTCGTCCCCGACCCCACCCAGTTTGACCCGGAAAGCCCCTATTACGACCCCAAGGCCACCCCCGAGAAGCCCCGCTGGTACACGGTGGAGGTAGCCTTCCTGGAACGGTGGCCCCTCATCCCCCTCGCCGAGCTCAAGGCCCTCTTCCCCCAGACCACCCCCTGGTAAAGAGGGGGAACCGGCTTTCCGTGATGCCGGTCCCCCCGGAGGTGGCGGAGGGGCTTATTGCGCGGAGAGGGTCCCGATGATCTTGAAGAGGGGCAGGAACATCCCAGCCACGATCATGCCCACGATGACGCCCAGGAAGATGATCATGAGGGGCTCTATGGCCGCGGTGAGGCTGGCCACCGCCTCGTCCACCTCCCGCTCGTAAAAGTCGGCGATCTTGGAAAGCAGGGTGTCCAAAGCCCCCGTCTCCTCGCCGATGGCCACCATGGAGCTCACCATGGGGGGGAAGACGAAGGGGTGCTGGGCCAGGGTGAGGTTCAGGGGATCCCCCTGCTGGATCCTGAGCTTGGCCCCTTCCACGATCTCCTCCACCACGCTGTTGCCCGCCGTACCCTTGGTGATGTCCAGGGATTCCACGATGTTCACGCCGCTAGTGAGGAGGAGGGCCAGGGTGCGGGAAAAGCGGGCCACGGCGGTCTTGCGGTTGAGGTTGCCGAACACCGGCACCCTGAGCTTGATGCGGTCAATCACCCTGCGCCCCTGGGGGGTGCGGTAGTACCAGCGGTAGGCGAAGAAGAGGAGCACGAAGAGGAGGAGAAGCGGCAGGGTGGCCGCCCGCAGGAAGTTGGAGACGGCGATGAGGAAGCGGGTGAGGAGGGGAAGCTCCGAGCCCAGGTCGGTGAGGATCTGGGCGAACTGGGGCACGATCCCCGTGAGGAGGAAGTAGGCCACGCCCACGGCGAAGACGAAGACGATGACCGGGTAGGTCATGGCGCTCCGGATCTTGCCCCTGAGCTCCAGGTCCTTCTCCAAGAAGGTGGCCAGGCGGTCCAGGATGACATCCAGGCCCCCGGAGGTCTCCCCGGCCCGCACCAGGTTCACGTAGAGGCGGGAGAAGAGCTTGTGCTTGGCCAGGGCTTCGGAGAAAGCCATGCCCCCTTCTATGTCCGCGCGCACCTCCTTGAGGATCTCCCGGAACTTCTTGTTCTCCGTCTGGCGCTCCAGGATGGCCAGGGACTGGAGGAGGGTGAGGCCCGCCCCCAGCATGGTGGCGAGCTGCCGGGAGAAGATGGCGAGGTCCCGGAGGCCGGGGCCCCTCTCCAAAACGGGAAGGCGCACCTCGGCCTGGAGGCCCCGCCCCGGCTCCTTGATCTCGGCCACGAAAAGACCCCGGTCGCGGAGAAGCCTGGCGGCGGTGCGCAGGTCCTCGGCCTCAATGGTGGCCTCCACCAGGCGGCCCTGGCGGTCGCGGGCCTTATACTGGTAGACTGGCATGGTAGAAGTATACCAGAAGGAGCTCACCGAGGCGGCGAAGACCTTAAGGAAGGGGGTTTGGTGGCCTTCCCCACCGACACGGTCTGGGGGGTGCTGGCCCCCATGGAGAACGAGGCCGCCTGCAAGAGGATCTACGCCCTAAAGGGCAGGCAGGAGGACAAGCCCCTCCAGGTGCTGGTAGCGGACCTGGAAAGCGCCCTCCGGCTTGCGGACCTGGGCCCTTTGGAGGAGAGGTTCCTCCGCCTGGCCGAGGCCTTCTGGCCCGGGGGGCTTACCGTGGTGGTGCCGGGTAGGGGCATTCCCCCCTGGATCAGCAAGGACGGCTCCGTGGGCCTCAGGATGCCGGCCCATGACCTCCTGCGGGGGCTTCTCCGGCTCGTGGGGGGCACGCCGCCGCCACCAGCCTAAACCGGAGCGGGGAACCCCCGGTGCG
>BBBL01000223.1 GCA_001311545.1 Thermus kawarayensis JCM 12314
TAGAGGATTGAAACAAGAAAACGGCGTATGCTCCTAGCTAAGTGCCAGGCGTTGCAAAGCTCGTTAGCCTCGTAGAGGATTGAAACGGGGACCCGAAGGGCCGGTTCTCCTTCCACTGGCGGTTGCAAAGCTCGTTAGCCTCGTAGAGGATTGAAACTTGTAGGTTTCCACCGCTCTAGGTTGATGTCGTATGGTTGCAAAGCTCGTTAGCCTCGTAGAGGATTGAAACTACTACGAGGGGTACACTCCCCGCCCCGGAGAGCGGGTTGCAAAGCTCGTTAGCCTCGTAGAGGATTGAAACGAGAACAGAAGCCACGAAGCTCACGGGAAACAAACCGTTGCAAAGCTCGTTAGCCTCGTAGAGGATTGAAACTCGCAGTGGACCCCGTGCCCATCTACTACCGCTCACGTTGCAAAGCTCGTTAGCCTCGTAGAGGATTGAAACTTCCAGGAGCTCCCACCATGGGCCCCAGCCCTCGCGGTTGCAAAGCTCGTTAGCCTCGTAGAGGATTGAAACCCCACCTTCCGCCACTTCTCCTCCGTGGCGAGCACGGTTGCAAAGCTCGTTAGCCTCGTAGAGGATTGAAACGAAGTCGGCTAGGACGGAGCGGTAGGTGTCTATGGTGTTGCAAAGCTCGTTAGCCTCGTAGAGGATTGAAACGGAGGAGGAGCGGAGAGCGCACGAGCAGGCCATGAGGGTTGCAAAGCTCGTTAGCCTCGTAGAGGATTGAAACGCGCATTGGGAGGCTAGCCCCCAGCGCTCTTCCCAGTTGCAAAGCTCGTTAGCCTCGTAGAGGATTGAAACATTACCCGCTCCACCTCCCGGTCGGTCATCGCCCAGGTTGCAAAGCTCGTTAGCCTCGTAGAGGATTGAAACTCCGTGTCCGCCACGGACGCGGGCGGCCTCTCGGATGTTGCAAAGCTCGTTAGCCTCGTAGAGGATTGAAACTAGACCTCCAGGAGGAGACGGGTGCCGGGCACCAGGTTGCAAAGCTCGTTAGCCTCGTAGAGGATTGAAACAGCTACCTCATCTCCCTCCAGGACCGGGCCCAGGGGGTTGCAAAGCTCGTTAGCCTCGTAGAGGATTGAAACCTTCCCCTTTCCCACCACCTGCAGGGCCATGGCGGTTGCAAAGCTCGTTAGCCTCGTAGAGGATTGAAACGCCCAGCAGGCTACCCTCTCCCGCGTCCGCACCCGTTGCAAAGCTCGTTAGCCTCGTAGAGGATTGAAACAGGCGTTTGGCGGCCCCAGTCTCCGCGAGGTCCGCCGTTGCAAAGCTCGTTAGCCTCGTAGAGGATTGAAACCGGGACCTGGAGGCCCGGCTCACCGAGCTGGAGGAGTTGCAAAGCTCGTTAGCCTCGTAGAGGATTGAAACATATCGGGGCCGTGGACACCAGCCGGGCCCAGATGAGCGTTGCAAAGCTCGTTAGCCTCGTAGAGGATTGAAACTAACTCCCGGTAGCACACTGGGCGTAGCATGCTCTGGTTGCAAAGCTCGTTAGCCTCGTAGAGGATTGAAACCCGGAGGGAGCGTGGCTCCCCGAAATGCCAGCCTGTTGCAAAGCTCGTTAGCCTCGTAGAGGATTGAAACAGCCGTGCCAGAGGTGGTGGCGGCGTACTGCGTGGTCAGTTGCAAAGCTCGTTAGCCTCGTAGAGGATTGAAACCAGAGCGGCATGTCCTGGGAGCGCCTTGCCCGGGAGGTTGCAAAGCTCGTTAGCCTCGTAGAGGATTGAAACATGTCCTCGCCCCAGATGACCTCCACAGTGGTGAGCGTTGCAAAGCTCGTTAGCCTCGTAGAGGATTGAAACAGCCGGGAGTACCTATTCCGGTACATCTCCAAGTATGTTGCAAAGCTCGTTAGCCTCGTAGAGGATTGAAACTCCTGTATCTGGGCCACCTTTATGGCGGCCATCCTGTTGCAAAGCTCGTTAGCCTCGTAGAGGATTGAAACAGCTTATCCCGCTCGGGGCGGGCGGGCACCACGGGGAGTTGCAAAGCTCGTTAGCCTCGTAGAGGATTGAAACCGCGGCGTGGCCTCCGGGTCCAATACGGGCAGGCGGTTGCAAAGCTCGTTAGCCTCGTAGAGGATTGAAACCTGGCCCCGCGGAAGGGTGATAACCTCCTCGGGGAGTTGCAAAGCTCGTTAGCCTCGTAGAGGATTGAAACGAGAAGCGCCGGCTCGCATAGCCATCCCTATCCTGTTGCAAAGCTCGTTAGCCTCGTAGAGGATTGAAACTGGCGCATCGTGGCCGAGCTGAAGGAGGCGGTGGAGTTGCAAAGCTCGTTAGCCTCGTAGAGGATTGAAACCTTGAGCTTCCCGCCGTTCTCGTGGGCCGCCTGGAGGGTTGCAAAGCTCGTTAGCCTCGTAGAGGATTGAAACCCCGGAGTGGGGGCGTGTTCTGGAACGCATCGCCACCGTTGCAAAGCTCGTTAGCCTCGTAGAGGATTGAAACCGGGCGGGAGGCCCTGAAGGGCTTCCTGGCCTCGGCGTTGCAAAGCTCGTTAGCCTCGTAGAGGATTGAAACGCCTATGGCCCCGTTGGAAGTCGGGGCGTTTACACCGTTGCAAAGCTCGTTAGCCTCGTAGAGGATTGAAACTTGGGGTACGCCCGCCGCAAGCGGTCGTAGACCGGATGTTGCAAAGCTCGTTAGCCTCGTAGAGGATTGAAACCGCGAACGCTTCGGCGAGCCCCTGGGCGGCCCGCAGCGTTGCAAAGCTCGTTAGCCTCGTAGAGGATTGAAACGCCGACGAGGCGGCGAAGCGCCTGGAGGAGGCCGCCCGTTGCAAAGCTCGTTAGCCTCGTAGAGGATTGAAACAGAGTGTGCGCAACGGGCACATGGCGGTCATCGCCGTTGCAAAGCTCGTTAGCCTCGTAGAGGATTGAAACCCCGCGTAAACGTACGGGGCCGCGTCGGAGATGTACGGGTTGCAAAGCTCGTTAGCCTCGTAGAGGATTGAAACCTGGCGGCTCTACCAACTCCACGGGTACGAGGAGGACGGGTTGCAAAGCTCGTTAGCCTCGTAGAGGATTGAAACGGGCTCGTGGCTCCCGGCTTCGTCCACGTGGAGCGGCGTTGCAAAGCTCGTTAGCCTCGTAGAGGATTGAAACGGGGAGAGACGGTCCAGGTGTCCGCCCTGTCCGGGTTGCAAAGCTCGTTAGCCTCGTAGAGGATTGAAACAGGGACCAGGCCAGCGCCACCCTGCGCCAGGTGCAGGGTTGCAAAGCTCGTTAGCCTCGTAGAGGATTGAAACAAAGGCGAGGGCCAGGTGGCGGATCTCCTCCACGGGGTGTTGCAAAGCTCGTTAGCCTCGTAGAGGATTGAAACCGGGACGCTGCGGGCCAGGAGCACCTACTGGAGCCGTTGCAAAGCTCGTTAGCCTCGTAGAGGATTGAAACCGCGAGCCTAGGCGCTACGGCCGGGGGGCACACCGCTAGTTGCAAAGCTCGTTAGCCTCGTAGAGGATTGAAACAGTACGAACACCGGGCCCTCCTGGACCGCTACAAGGTTGCAAAGCTCGTTAGCCTCG
>BBBL01000224.1 GCA_001311545.1 Thermus kawarayensis JCM 12314
GGGCACAGGCCAGGCAGGTCTCCGCCACCCGCCCCATCCCCTCCCCGGGAAGGAGGTTGGTGCGGCCCAGGAACTGGGCCACGAAGGGGGTTCTGGGCCGGAGGTAGACCTCCTCCGGGGTGCCCACCTGCAAAAGTACCCCCCGCGCATCACCCCCAGGCGGTCGGCGAAGGAGAGGGCCTCCTCCTGGTCGTGGGTGACCAGGAGGGCGGTGGTGCCCGTTTCCTTGAGGACCTTGCGCACCTCTTCCCGGGTGGCGGCCCTGAGCCCGGCGTCCAGGCTGGAAAAGGGCTCGTCCAGAAGCACCAGCTTGGGCCCAGGGGCCAGGGCCCGGGCCAGGGCCACCCTTTGTTGCTGCCCGCCGGAAAGCTCGTGGGGTTTGCGGTTCTGGAAGAGGGTCATGCCCACCCGCTCCAGGGCCCTTTGGGCCCTCAGGAGGCGGTCCCTGCCCTTCAGGCTGAAGGCCACGTTGCCGAGGGCGGTGAGGTGGGGGAAGAGGGCGTAGTCCTGGAAGACGAAGCCGATCCCCCGCCCCTCGGGAGGAAGGGGGGTGACGTCCCGGCCCTGCAGGAGCACCCGGCCAGCATCCGGGGTTTCCAGCCCGGCCACGATCCGCAAAAGGGTGGTCTTGCCGCAGCCCGAGGGCCCCAGGAGGGCCAGGATCTCCCCGGGGTAGACCAGGAGGTCCACCCCCTTCAGCACCTCGTGCCCGCCGAAGCGCTTCCTTATCCCCTGGAGTTCTAGAAGCGGCGCTCGCTCCAAAGCAACACCCCCACGAAGGCCGCCGAAAGGAGGGCGATGAGGAGGGCGAAGGGGGCGCCTCGGCGAACATGGCCTCCTGAGTGTAGCTGAAAACCCGGGTGGAAAGGGTGCTGTAGCCCATGGGGGCCAGGAGGAGGGTGATGGGCAGTTCCTTCACCGCCCCCATGAAGGCCAGGGCGCCCCCCGCCGCCACCCCCCGCCAGAGGAGGGGGAAGGTGACGCGGAAGAAGGCCCGGGTGGGCGTCTCCCCTAGGGTCCTCGCCGCTTCCTCCAGCCTCCTCGGCACCTGGCGCAGGGCGCTGCGGATGGGGCCCAGGGTCTCCGCCAGGAGGTGGAAGGCCAGGACCAGGACCAGAAGGGCCAGGCTCCCGTAGAGGAAGGGCAGGCTCCTCAGGCTGAAGAAGATCCAGGCCAGGGCGAAGGCCAGGGGGGGATGGCGTAGCCCAGGTAGGCCAGGCGCTCCAACACCGAGGAGGCAAAGGAAGGGTAGCGCACCTCGAGGTAGGCCAAGGGCAAGGCCATCCCCACGGCCAGCAAGGCGGCGGGAGAGGCGGCCAGGGCGGAGTGGAACAGGGCCTCGTAAAGGCCCTGCAGGTTTTCCCGGGGAAAGCGGCTTGCCAGGTGGAAGAGGGCGTAAAAGGGGAGGACCAAGGCCAGGAGGACGGGCGCAAGGGCCCAGAGGTAGGCCAAGGGGGCCCAGGGTCCCAGGCGCACGGGCCTGGCCTTCCGGCTCGAGCCCTTGCCCGTGCGGGCCAGGGCGAGGCGGCGGAGGAAGAGGCCCTCCAGCAGGAGCAGCCCCCCGGTGAGGAGGAGGAGGAAGAGGGCGAGCCACGCGGCGTACACCCGGTCAAAGGCGGCGTTGTACTGCAGGTAGATGGCGTAGGAGAAGGTCTCGTAGCGGAGGAGGCTCACCGTGCCGAACTCCCCCAGGACGTGGAGCCCCACCAGGAGGTAGCCGGAAAGGAGGGCGGGGAGGAGCTGGGGAAAGGCCACCTTGAGGAAGGCCGGAAAGGGCTTCTGGCCCAGGGTCCGGGCCGCTTCCTCCAGGGAGGGGTCTAGGCCTAAGAAGGCGGCCCGCAGGGAGAGGAAGAGGTAGGGATAGGTGATGAAGGAGAGGACCAAGAGAGCCCCCCAGTACCCCTCGAGCCGGGGGAGGGGCAGCACCCCTCCAGGCCCGGTGGCCGCCAGGAGCACGAAGGCCCCCACGTAGCCAGGGACGGCCAGGGGCAGGGAGAGGAGGAGGGCCAGGAGGCGCTTGCCCTTGAGGTCCGTGCGGGTGGTGAGGAAGGCCAAGGGCAGGGCCAGGAGGGTGGTGAGGAGGAGGACCCCGAGGAGGAGGGCCAAGGTGTTCCCCAAAAGCTCCAGGTTCTTGGGCCTGAGGAGGATCTCCCGGAGGGCCAGGGGGTCGGCCTCGAGGGCCCTTAGGACCAGGTAAAGGAGGGGGAGGGCCACCCCACCCCCCGTGAGGAGGGCGGGGAGGAGGAAGGGCAGAAGCCTGGGAGGTGGGGAAGCCGTAGGGTCATGAGAGGAACCTTGCGCCGGGCCCCCATGCTGGCCCAGGCCAGCATGGGGTGGTATTAAAGGATGCCCAGCTCCCGGAGGAGCTTAAGGGCCTCCTCCAGGGGAAGCTTCTCAAAGTCCAGCCTGGGGCTTTTCCGCAGGGCCTCCTCCAGGGGCAGGAGGTTGGGGTCGGCCACCACCCCCTTGACCAGGGGGTACTCTCCCACGTTGCCCACGAAGTACTGCTGGGCCTTGGGGGAGAGGAGGTAGGTGAGGAAGCGGGTGGCGGCGGCGAGGTTCTTGCTGGTCTTCAGGATGCCCGCTCCCGTCACCAGGGCCAGGTTGCCCACATCCCCGTCCTTGAAGTGGTGAAGGCCCAGGTTGTACCCCGCCCGGCGGAAGCGCACCACGTAGTAGTGGTTGGTGGAACCCAGGTCCACTTCCCCGGCGCGGATGGCGTCCAGCATGGCGGGGTTGGAGGGGTAGGCCTTGGGGGAGAGGGCCTTCATGGCCAAAAGCCACTCCCGGGTCTTGGCCTGCCCGTGGAGGAGGATCATCCCGGCCACCATGTCCTGGAAGCTGGAGTAGGTGGGGGTCCAGCCTAGCCGGAGCCCCTTTTCCCGAACGAACCGGGGAAGGTCCAGGAGGCTTCCGGGAAGCTCTTCGGCCTTCACCCGCTCTGGGTTGTAGGCCAGCACCCGGAGCCGCACCGTAACCGGCACCCAGGCCTTGGAAGCGGGCACAAAGGCTACAGGCCTCTGCAGAAGGGTTTCCCCTAAAGGCCTGAGGAGCCCCTTGGCCGCCGCCTGTCCTAGGGCCCCCGAGGTGTTGAGCCAGAGGACATCGGCGGGGGAGCGGCTTCCCTCCTCCTGGAGGGCGGCGAGGATTTGGGCATCGGTGCCGTAGCGCACCTGGACCCGGATTCCCGTTTCCTCCTGGAACTGGCGGAGGAGGGGCTCCACCAGGCTTTGCCCGCGCCCGGAGTAAAGGGTCAGGGTGGTCTGCTGGGCGAGGCCCAGGCTTAGGGCGGTGAGGCCGATTAGGGTAAGAAGCCTTCTCATGCTACCTCCTTTGAACGTGCGGGCGAGGGCGCCTCGGGGGGACTCTATCCCACTTCCGGGGAAAAGTCAAGTATTCCGGTCGGATTTCATAAGTTTAGGAATGAGAAGCGTTTGCATCCAGGGGAAGACCCCGGCCAGGTCCTCGGGGGGCGGGGGGGGCTTTCCCGGTGCACACCGAGGGGCACGGGGTTTAG
>BBBL01000225.1 GCA_001311545.1 Thermus kawarayensis JCM 12314
GCCACGGGGCGGCCCTCCCCGTCCCGCAGGCCGAAGAACCGCTTCTCGCCCAGGAAGACCCAGGTCCAGGCCTCCCTCCCCAGGCAGTGCCCCATGGCCTTGCCCTCCTCCTCCAGGGCCTCGGGGGAGAGGAGCTCCACCGCCACCAGCCCCCCACGGGCGAAGGGCCCCGGGAAGAGGGGCTCGGGCCTCCCCAGGGCCCGCTCCGCCAGGCCCTAAGCCCCAGGTTCTTGTCCCGGAGGGCGGCGAAGCGCCAGGGCTCCTCCAGGGCCCGCTTTAGGAGGGGAAGGGCCAGGAGGGCATCCTCCTCCCCCGGCCCGCGGCCCCAGGCCCGCAGCACCGCCACCATGGCCTCCTCCTGGGCGGGCGAGGGGTCCGGGTCCTCCGCCAGGAGGCCCAGGAGGAGGCCCCAATCCTCGTGGTCCAGCTCGCGCAACCAGGGGAGCCCCCGCCCGGGCTCCTGCAGGATCCCGCCCGGACGGAGGAGGGAGAGAAGCCGGGAGAGAAGCTCCTGGGCACCCGCCCTTCCGCGAAGGGAGGTTCCTTGCGCACGCCCCGGGTGAGGCTCGGGTAGGCCAGGAGCCAGCGGGCCTCCCCCTCCCCCCAGCCCTGGGCCCGGAGGAGGGCGTACCCCCGGCGCAGGAGCCCCCGGTAGGCCTCCCAGTCCAGGGAGACGTGCCCCAGGGAGAGGAAGGAGAGCAGGGCCTCGGGGTGGCGGCGCCACTCCCGGAAGAAGCGTTCCCCGTCCAGGGCCAGGAGCCTGCGGGCGTGGAGGTAGGCTGCTGGGTTCCAAGGTGCCGTAAGACCTCCCAGGGCTGGAAGGCCTCGCGGAAGTCCCGGGAGGCCTCCTCGTCCCGGAGCCATTGGGCCAGGGCCCGGTCCACCACCTCCCTCACCCGCGAGGGTCCAGGTCCAGGAGCCAGGCCCAGGCCACCGGTCCCGAGGGGTGTGGGTCAGGGCGAGGTAGTCCCCGTAGGAGAGGAGGAGCCTGTACGCGGGGTGCCTACGCTTGGCAGCTGCGGCGTCCCCTTCTTCTTCCCGGGCAGGAGGCGCTCCAGGACCTCCCAGGTCTCCTCGTAGTGGCCGAGGGACCACATCCAGGCCGCCCACGTATGGGCCCGCTGCAACCCTTCCCCGTAGGCCCACCCGTCCCCGTAGCAGGAAGAAGGCCCCCCCGAAGAGGTGGACCCCCTCGGGAGCCAGGCGGATGGCCCCGGAGAGGCGCTCCGGGGTGAGGGCCTCCGCGAAGGCCTGAAGCTCCGCCTCCACCTCGGGCGGGGGCGGGGCGTCCGGGGAGAGGGGCCCGGCCCCCTTTCCCGATAAAAAGCGGAGGGCGGCCCGGGCCCCCTCCAGGTCCACCATCGTCTCAAAGACCTTCGCCAGCGAAACCTCCTGGAACCACGCCTTCTTCTCCATCGGCAAACCTCCTCTTCCCCGCCCCTGGGGGTGGGGTCATGGCCAAGGGGGAAACCCAAACGAACCCCCGGCCTCGCAGGGCCGGGGTTTGGGGTGCGCTTATTTATATCTCCATACCCTCAGCCAGAGCTTTTAGGCGCCAAATAAAGCGGATATGTTCCTACTTTACTCCAAGAGCTACGATCTAGGGCCAATTTTGAGTTCAGGTGTAGCATTGCAGCTTCTTCTGGCTCCAAAAGCCCTTCGCCGGGAAAGGGGAGGGGGAGCCTATCCCCCTCCCTCCGGCCCCTCAAAAGTCAAGGGCGGACCAGAGCCCTTTGTCCACGATGAGCTCGGCCAGCTCCTTTCCGCTCAGGATGCCGATCCTGAGGTTTTCCTGGTTCCGGTACTCCTCGGCCACCTGGTAGGCTCCTCGCTCACGTCCCCCGTGGTCACCACCAGCCCCACCTGGGCAACCCCCTCGCGCAAGGCCTGGGCTAGCTGATCCACGGCTTGCCTCCCCATGGGGTTTCCGGGCTGGTAGAACTTGGCCTGGATACCGACACTGACCGGTATTCCGTCCATAAGCTTGAACTCGGCCACCACGTCCGCTCCCTGGTCTTTTCTTCGGGAGACCACCGTCGCGCTCAAGGCCCCCATGGCCTGTGCGAGACGGGCCAGGAGCTTCTCAAACCGGTCAGGGTTCATGCGGCCGCGGATGAGCTCTTCGTGCACGGCCTTCACCATGCGGGCGCGAAGCTCCCGGGCCAGGTTGGGCGTTGCGCCCCGCTTAGCGTCCTCCACGACCCTCTCAATGTCGGTCACCAGGTCGCTGGTGTCCATGAGGGTCCCGCGGGCCTTCATCCGGGCCTGCAAGGCGGCTGAGGCCAGCTCGCGGGGGATAGGCTTCTTGTCGTTGAGCCAGCGGACGGGCCTGCGGTAGGCGGCGACGGGGTGGCTCTCGTCGTAGTAGGGGTTTCCCGTTATCTCGGCCACGTAGAAATGGCCCGGCGAGGGAACCACCACGTAGTCCCCCGGCTTCATCACCTTGAGGAAGTCCCAGAGGAACCTCGCAGAGGCGCTCGCCGAGCGGTTGTCCTCAATCCCGTAGGCGGCCTTCACCCGCTCGCGGACGTCGTAGAGGCTCAGGCCCTCCTCCAGCAGGCCCTTGACCTCTTTCCACCCCACGAAGACCTCGTCCTTCTCCAGGGCCTCCTGGGTCAGGTCCCGTCCCAGGGGAGCCAGCCGCAGAATAAAGCGTTCCTGCCCTCCATTTTTGCCCTCCTCTCTTCTGCCTTAACCAACCCCCTCCCCTTTCCGAGCCTCGGGGTTGTCCTCCTTGCCGAGGAGCTTCTCCCGGGCCAGGGCCAAGGCCGTCCTGTCGGTCTCGGGGCGCTGGAGCAGGCCCTCGAGGACCCAGGGCACCAGGTCTTTGGGCAGGATGTACCAGATGGGGCGGCCGCTGCTTAGGGGCCCCCCTTATCCTTGGGGTCCGGGCCGCCGTTCCAGCGGATGCCCAGGGCGTAGGGCCACACCTCCCCCTCGGTCTCCTCCTCCCTCCACCGGACCAGGGCCACGGAGTAGGAGTTCGCTCCCCCGTTGAAGAGGACGGCCACCAGCTGGAGGCGGCTTCTGGGTAGATGACCTGGTTAGGGTCAACCATAACTTTCCTCAGTAGTTATGCTAGCTAGTTAGTCAAAGCCTGTCAAGCTTGACCGAAGCCATCCCTGACCAGGTGCGCGCTGAGAGGGATGCTCAAGCCCGCCCAAAGAACGCGTACGGGCTTCCCCTCCCCCAGCTACCCCCTCAGCACCCGCTTGTACCACACCTTGAGGGCCTCGAGGTCCCAGGCCACCACCGCCCGGCTCCCGTCCGGGTAGAGGCGCACCTCGTGGCGCCTCGGGAACTCGGGCAGGAGCCTCTCCACCCTGGGCCACCACGCCCCCAGGGCCTCCGGCCTCAGCACCAGGAAGTAGGGCCCCTCCCCCACCAGGCCCATCACCTGCCCCTTGGGGAGGGGCGGGGGCAGGTCCAGGTCCTTCGGGGCCTCCTCCTCTTCCGGGGCCCGCCAGACCCGTGCCGCCTCCTTCCTCGGGGACCTTTGGGGCCTGGGCGGGGTGGGCC
>BBBL01000226.1 GCA_001311545.1 Thermus kawarayensis JCM 12314
GGCCCGGTCTATGCCCACCCGGCTCCGGCGGAGCTCGGGGGCTCCGGGGGCCTGGCTCCCCCCAGGACCTCCGGGGCCTCCAAAAGGGCCTCCTCTCCCCTTTCCGCCAGGGCCTTAAAGGTCTCCAGGCGCACCAGGGAGAGCCCCTTCAGGGCCTTCCGCAGGGTGGTCTCCTCCACCTGCGCGGGAGGAAGCTTGGGCCGGGGGAGCCAGCCTCGGGGTAGACGCTGGAGAGGCGGAAAGGGGGCTCCTGGCGGAACCTTTCCAAAAGCTCCTCCAAAGCCTCCCGCCCGTGGGTGTAGCGGTACCACCAGAAGAGGTGGCCCATGAGGGTGGGGGCCCGGGGGAGGGCCTTCAGGGGCCCCGGAAGTAGAGGCGGTAAAGGCGCGCCCGCATCCAGGCCCCCTAGAGGACCACCTCCTCCACCTTAAGCCGCTCCCTCAGGGGCAGACCCTCCTGGTCCTCCCCGAGCCTGTCCGGGTGGAGGAAGTAGACCTGGCCGTACCCCCGGCTGACGTGCCCGCCCAGGCCGTCCAGCTCCAGAAGCTCCAGGGCCCGGAGGAGGTACTTCCCGAAGTACTGCTCGTCCAGCTCGTCCAGCACCCGGTAGGTCATCTCCACCAGGAAGTGGGCCCCGGCGGGGACCTTTCCGTGGTGCGGGGGTTGGCGTTCCCCCCCAGGCGGGGGATGAAGACCTCCTGCTTGATCTCGGTGTAGAGGCCGCCCCGGGCCGTGGCCCGCTCCAACCCCCGCTTGGACTCCTCGGTGAGGTAGGCGTCCCGCACGAGAAGCCGGGTGGGGCCCCGCTCCCGGGCCACCTTTAGGGAGGCCTCGTCGTTCTCCGGGGCGAGGCCGAAGATGCGGGCCACGGGGTCTTGGGGGTCGGGGGAGGCGTAGACGTGCTTCTCCTTGGCCTTCAGGATGTAGTCCCCCCCAAGGCTCCACTCCAGGAGGTAGCGGAGCTTCCCCTTGAGGCTGGAGCCCGGGATGTAGGGCTCGTCGGTGAGGGGGTTGCGGACCACGGGGTTGTCCAGGTCGCCGATGGCCATCTGGTCCCGGCTCATGCCGATCCTGAGGCCCGTCTTGGCCAGGAGCACCGAGCGGATGCGGATCAGCTTCCTAAGCCTCATCTCCGTCCTCCCGCTTCTCCAAAGGCGTAGAAGTAGGCCAGCACCGCCTCCACGTACTTCATCATGGCTTCAAAGTCCTTGGGGCTCCGCTTGCCCGCCTCGAGGGCCTCCTCCATGAAGGCCACAAACTCCTTCGCGTCCTTTAAGGGGCCCTGGGGGCGGGTGTTGTAGAAGAGCTTGGCCTTGAGGAGCTCCAGCTGGGGCACGAGCCGGGCGAAGGCCAGACCCTCATCTTCCTTGCGCTCCCGCTCAAAGCGGTTCTCCAGGGCCCTGAGCTCGGCGAAGTAGTTGCGGAACTGGCTGGACTTGAGCTTGCCCCTGGCGAGCCCCTCCGCCACCTCCCGCGCCCGCTCGAAGACCCTGGGGTCCAGGACCCCCCGCTCCCTGTCCTTGAAAAACTCCAAAACCGGCATTCACGCCTCCTTTCCCGGTAAAGCGCCCACTGGACCCAGACCGGGAGGTAGGTCCAGGCCGGGTCCTGGTGGTCAAGAAGCCTCAGGTACCTTTTCCACGCCCCCTCGTCCCGCTCCCGCACGCGCCTCAGGCGTAGGCCAGAAGGGGCTTGTAGCCCACCTTCTCCCCCGGGTCTTCCAGGAGGAAGAACCTGCGCCAGAGGAAGAGCCAGCGGTAGGCCTGAGCCCGGGAGACCTTCCCCTGGCGCAGGTCCTGGACGAGGCCCTCGGCCCAGCCCCTAAGCGCGGCCAGGCCCTCCCAGGGCACGGCCAGGCCGAAGAGGGAAAGCCTGCCCCGTCCCGCCTCCTTGGCCTTCTTCTCCGCTTCCCCCAGGACTCGAGCCAGCTCCGGCACGGGCAGGCTTGGCCCCGAAAGGACGAAGCCCCCGGAGAGGGTGAGGGCCTCGTGGCCGGTGAAGAGGCGGTAGAGCCTTTCCAGGTCCAGGGCGAAGTCCAAGAGCGCGTCCCACGGACCGATGAGGAAAAGGTCGTCGCCCCCGGAGTAGACGCTGTAGAGGAGAGGGTAGCGGCCCTGCTTCCTCTGGGCCTCGAGGTCATCCCACCCGAGCCTCGTCCGGTAGCGCTCGGGGGTCTCTATGAGGGAAAGGACCTCGGTGGAGAAGAAGACCTCCAGGGTGCGGGAGAGGGCGGCCATGCGGCTCGGGGTGGCGAGGTCCCGCCCTCCCTGCCGGTACCCCGTGGCGAAGGCCTCCCCCATGCGGTCGGCGTCCAGCAGGAGGGCCCCCAGGTAGGGGGCCCCCTCCGAGAGGGCGGCGAGCTCGGCGAAGGTGAGCACCTTCCCGGGGTGGGCCTCCTCCTCCTCCTCCAAAAGCCCCTCCTCCCCCGCCCAGGCCCGGTAGTCCTCCAGGACCCACCCCTTGGCCCGCAGGGCGTGCTCCACCAGGGCAGGTGGCCCAGGAGGGGCTTGGCCTCGGAGGGGGTCTCCCAGGGAGAAAAATGGAGCCGGGCCCGGTAGAGAGCATAAAGGGGCCCACCCGGGGCCCGTGTGAAGTATGCACACCGGCTCAAACCACCCGCACCTCCCGAAGCTCCGGCAAAGGCCCCAGCCCCAGGACCTCCACCCGGCCCGCCACGGGGTAGATGCGCAGGGCGTCCTGGCTTAGGTCCAGGAGCCTGCGGGCCCTCCGGCGCAGGTCTTCCAGCAGGTCCTCGTCCAGGTAGCACTCAAACACGGAGAGCTGGACCCGCTCCCCGTAGCTTTTCAGGAGATTAGCCAGCTTCACGCGGCGGGTGTCGTCCGGGATGTCGTACACCACGGCGTAAAGGCGCTTTCCCATGGGAAGAGCTTAGCGAAGGGACCAGGGGCTTGGCAATCCCCTTACGGGGCTAAGTGGTTTGCAACCTGGTTACCGGGGTGTCACCCGGTGGGACCCGCTCGAGTCGCAATCCCCTTACGGGGCTAAGTGGTTTGCAACCGGGATAGGCCCACCATCATCTTCGCGGCCGGCGTTGAGCAGTCGCAATCCCCTTACGGGGCTAAGTGGTTTGCAACTTCCCCATTTGGGGGCCGCGGCGGTCATTCATGCGATGTCGCAATCCCCTTACGGGGCTAAGTGGTTTGCAACTGGAAAGTCTTTGAGGAAACAGGAGAAAAGTTGGAGGTCGCAATCCCCTTACGGGGCTAAGTGGTTTGCAACTTCCAATCCATCTCTAGGCTGGTTCGGGCGCATCGTCCAGAGTCGCAATCCCCTTACGGGGCTAAGTGGTTTGCAACAGGAACGGGGGCATAATTGCCCCTGGGGACCTCCCCGCGTCGCAATCCCCTTACGGGGCTAAGTGGTTTGCAACACGGGGAGGTGGGGAAGCTCTGGCGGCCCGGATAGACCTGGTCGCAATCCCCTTACGGGGCTAAGTGGTTTGCAACGCCCCCTCTTCTGGGTCATATGGATGGGGCGGTTTGAGTGGC
>BBBL01000227.1 GCA_001311545.1 Thermus kawarayensis JCM 12314
CGGCCTCTTCACCGCCACCGCCGCTCCCGGCACCTACGCCGTGACCGCCAGCGCCCCGGGTTACCTCTCCGGGAGCCGGGCCGCCCAGGTGGAGGCGGGCAAGACCACCGTGCTGAACCTCGGCCTCCAGAGGAACACCGCCTCCGGCCCCGTGGGCCAGATTGAGATCGTCTCCGTCAAGGACCAGTGGGGCGCGGACCTGCCGGTGCAGAGGGAGAACAACCCCGCTAAGAACGTGAACCTCTACGCCTCCCAGACGGAGGAGCCCGTTTGCGTCACCGTCCGCGTGACCAAGGACGGCCAGCCCGTCCAGAACGCCCGGGTGCGGGTCACAGCCGTGGGTTATCACGAAACGGCCGTCGCCTCTACAAGGGTTGCGAGACCCAAAACGTGAGCGAGCTGGACTTTGTGATGACCGATGCTAACGGCATCGCCAAGTTCAGCTTCCAGGGCCTGGGCGACTTCCCCAGCTTCCCCAGCGAGGGTTTGGTCAAGTTCCTCGTTTCCGCTAGCGAGGAGGGCTCCGGCTTCACCGCCACCTCCAAGGAGTTCAAGGTCTTCTTCTACAACATCACCCACCTCTTCTTCCAGGAGAAGCCCGGTCCCCTGCCCGACCCGCTTCCGGAGAACTTCTGGGCCGCCCCCGGCCGGATGGCCCAGAAGCGCACGGGCTACAGCTTCGGGACCATCGTCAACTTCTATAGCGACAACCGCGACCAGATGGCCCACAGCTTCAACTCCTACGTCCAGCAGAAGCAGCCCGCTACTCGCGACCGCTTCTACCCCTACATGGAGTACGCCTCATCGGCGGCAACACCGGGGACGTGCAGTGGACCGCGGGCTGCGAGTCCGTTTCCCCCGACGGCCTGGAGTGCGTGGACAGCGATGGCAGCGGGGTCTCCCTCAACCTCAAGCCCACGGTGACCAAGGAAATGCTCCCCAAGGAGGTCACGGTCCAGGCCACCATGTACGTCCAGGTGACCTACGGCACCCAGACCTACACCTTCCCTCTCAAGAGCTACACCTTCACCAAGCGCTGGGAGAGCGCCTTCCTGCAGATCAATAAGTACGTGGACAACCACGTCCTCACCTGGGCCGGGCCCAGCCGGACCCTTCTTGCCAAAGACGACCCCAACGCCCCGGCGAACTCGGTCTACACCAGCACCGTCCACGTGGTGGTCACCAACCCCTCCCAGAACCCCCTCTACAACGTGGTGGTGCGCGATGCCCTGCCCCCTGAGCTGGGCGTGGTCACCTCCACCATCAGCAACAACGGGGTCTACGACCCGGTGAACCACAGCATCACCTGGAGCTACACCAACTTCACTGCCCTGCAGCAGGTGAACCCCGGCCAGACCCTGGAGTTCACCTTCCAGGTCTACGTGCGGCAGAAGCCGGGCTTCTGCGCCAACCCGAGCCTCGTTCCTAACCCCAACACCTACGTCATCCCGCCCCTCTACAATGGTGGGGGCATCGCCGGCGCAGATAACGCCAACAATTGCCAGCGCCCCTACGACGACCCCTACAAGGTCACCAACGGCATCCAGATCAACGACGTGACCGCCTCGGGGTACATGCGGCCCAACTTCGGCGGCCCGCAGGTGGTCTTTGACTACACCCCCAGGGCCGACGAGTCCGACATCTGGCGGTCCGGCCCTTGGTCAGCATCCGGAAGACCCTGAAGACGGCGAGCCCCATCACCCAGGGCGCCTCGGCCCTCTTCGAGGTGGCCGTCACCCACATTGACCGCTCCACCACGGACTACGCCCTCCTCGCGGGGCTATACCCCTGGGAGTTCGGGAACGACGTCCAGGGCACCGGCCACCGCTCGGCCACCTACCAGCTCCGCGCCAACACCTACCTGCGCAACGCCAGGTGACCGACATCTTTGAGAACGGCCTCAAGTTCACCGACGCCAGCAACTTCTCCGGGGTCCTGGCCGGAGGCCTGGCCCAGCCCTACAACCCGGTGAACGGCAAGCGCTACAGCTGGACGCCCATGGACATCGCCGCCGGGGCCACCGCCACGGCCCAGATCTTCTTGGCCGGGGACCAGCTCACGCCCGAAGACCAGCAGTGGGACAACTGCGCCTTCCTGGGCGCGCCGCAGCTGAACCAGCCTGCGAGTGTTGCCGGCACCGCCTACACGCCAATGCCATCCTACGTCCCCGGCTACAAGCCCTGGACCCAGGACCAGCTCACCGCTGCCTCGCAGGTACCTGGCCTGACCTCGGACGGCGTCTTCACCACCACGCCCGCCCTTACGGACACCGAGGTAGCGGGCAAGATCGCCTCCTGCGCAGGCGTAGAGGTGGTGCCGCCTCCGCCCTCGCCCTTCCTGGCCCTCACCAGCCACGGGGAGTTTAACAACTCCGATCCCTTCGCTGACCCCACGGGCACGCCCAACCCCGGTGGCACCATCAACAACCCCAACCCCGGCGGCGCAACATCGAGAACATCAAGGTGGGCTCCACCTTCTGGTACAAGGGCACCATCTACAACGGCGGCGCGGCCAACGCCCAGCAGGTGAACTTCACCGCCACCCTCACCGGGACCCAGTTCGTCCAGTTCGTCGTGTCCAACAGTACCCGCATCTACGTTCTGGACAACACCAACCAGGTCGTGGGCATCTTCACTCCCACCTCCATCACCGCCACCACCGTCACCTTCAACAACTTCGACATTCCCGCGGGCGGCCAGGCCCGGGTGGTGCTGGAGGCCCAGGGCATCCAGGTGGGTCAGCAGCGCTTCATGGAGCTCAGGGTCAACAGCTACGCCAACAACACCTACCCGCAGCCGCTCCCCTTGGTGACGCAGGAGACCACCACCATCGTGCCCTAGGCCCAGGTCGCGGTGGAACCCCCGCCCCATGGGGGCGGGGGTTGCTTTTGGGGCCAGGGTTAGGGCGTGTCTTCTCTCCTGGGAACGCTTCCCCTTTGGCTTTGGGGGGTGGGCCGTGGCCGTGGACGAGGGCGGGCTAGCGGCCCTCGTCCAGCAGGGACGGGGAACCCATCCCAGTCCTTGGATACGGATGGGCACGGCCGGCTTCCCGCATGTGGCGGGGACCTACGTCCTGGCGTAGCCCCGGGCCCTCACGGGCGGGTGCTTCCTGAAGGTGAACCCGGGCGCTCCGGCCTTTTAGGGGTCAGGAGGCTCCCCCCGGCGCGGCCGGGGGGGAGGTTAAGATTTTTGTAAGGCCCCGTGAGGAGACTGGAGGTAGGGAGGTGGGACCGGACAAGAAAGGCGGCTCTCAGGCTCTAGGACGCATGGGGTAAGTGGATGGCAAAGGGCGGTTTGGAGGACGTTAAGAGGAGGTGAGGGCAGTGAAGACGGCGAAGCTTCTCTGGCTGGCCTTGGTCCTGGTGGGCGTTCCGGCGCTGGCCCAGCGCACCTATCTGGAGGCCGGCACCAGGCCGATATGAGCTTTTCTTTTGCGCAGCAGACGGCCTTCTCCCTGGTGGCGTGGTGGACGCCGGGGTGCGGGACCTGGCGGGCCCCTTCG
>BBBL01000228.1 GCA_001311545.1 Thermus kawarayensis JCM 12314
TGGTGGCCGCCGAGACCACGGACATCGTGGAGGAGGCGCGGCTGCGCCACGGCCTTTCCCCCACGGCCACGGCTGCCTGGGACGGGCCTGACCGGGGCCCTCCTCCTCGCCCAGCTCCTCCTCAAGACCCCCAAGGAGCGGCTCACCCTGCGCGTGGAGGGGGCCGGGCCCCTGGGGGGGCTTGTGGTGGAGGCGGACGCCTTTGGGCACGTGCGGGGCTACGTGAAAAACCCCAAGGCCGAGGTGCTTGCGGGAGGACGGGAAGCTCAACGTGGGGGCGGTGGTGGGGGCCGGGGTTTTGCGGGTGGACCGGAGCCTGCCTAACGGGGAGGTCTACACCAGCGCCGTGCCCTTGGTCTCCGGGGAGATGGCCGAGGACTTGGCCCACTACCTCTTCCAGTCGGAGCAGATCCCCTCCGCCGTGCTCCTCGGCGTGCGGGTCAAGGGGGAAGGGGAGGTGGAGGTGGCGGGGGGCGTGGCCGTCCAGGTGATGCCCGGGGCTAAGGAAGAGGTCATCGCCCGCCTCGAGGCCAACCTGAAGGACCTCCCCGGCATCACCCCCCTCCTTCGGGAGCGGGGCCTGGAGGGGCCTTGGAGGCCCTCCTCGCGGGCCTGGGCTTCGCGCGCACGGACCTCCGGGCCCTGGGCTACCCCCAAAACGAGATCCCCGCCCGTTTCCGTTGCCGCTGCAACCGGGAGAAGGCCCTGGAGGCCCTGGTCTTCTTCACCCCGGAGGAAAGGGAGGAGATGATCGTGAAGGATGGGGGGGCGGAGGTGGTCTGCCACTGGTGCGGGGAGGTCTACCGCTTCTTTCCGGAGGAGATCCGCTCCCTGGTGGCCGAGGTGCGCTGCCCGGACTGCGGGGCCCTTTGGCTTTACCCCCGGGCGGACGGCACGGTCTTCCGCTGGGAAGGGGAGACCTGCCGCTGCGGAAGGAGGGTGGAGCTCCCCCCGGAAGCCCGGCCCGAGGCCTGATAAGCTTGGGTCATGTTCAGGACCATTCTTCTGGCCTACGATGCTCGGAGCACGCCAAGCGGGCGCCTTGGTGGCCAAGGCCGAGGCGGAGGCCCACGGGGCGAGGCTTGTTTTGGTCCACGCCTACGAGCCCGTTCCCGACTACCTGGGGGAGCCCTTCTTTGAGGAGGCCCTGAAGCGCCGCCTGGAGCGGGCGGAGAAGGTCTTGGCCGAGGCGGTGGCCCTCACCGGGGTGCCCCAGGAGGACGCCCTTCTCCTGGAGGCCGTCCGGCGGAGGCCATCCTCGAGGCCGCCAGGGGGGAAAAGGCCGACCTCATCGTCATGGGCACCCGGGGCCTGGGGGCGGTGGGGAGCCTCTTCCTGGGAAGCCAAAGCCAAAGGGTGGTGGCCGAGGCCCCCTGTCCCGTGCTCCTCGTGCGCTAGGGGGTGGGGGATGGAGTACGAGACCCTGGCGGTGCTTTCGGGCCTGCCCGAGGATCCCCACGGGGCCCTTGGCCTGCCCATCTACGCCGTGGCCGCCTACGGCTTCAAGACCCTGGAGGAAGGCCAGGAGCGCTTTGCCACCGGGGAGGGGTACGTCTACGCCCGCCAAAAGGACCCCACCACGAAGGCCCTGGAGGAAAGGCTCAAGGCCCTGGAGGGGGCCCTGGAGGCCGTGGTCCTGGCCTCGGGGCAGGCGGCCACCTTCGCGGCCCTCCTCGCCCTTCTCCGCCAGGGGGACGAGGTGGTGGCGGCCAAGGGGCTCTTCGGCCAGACCATCGGGCTTTTCCACCAGGTCTTCGGCCTCATGGGGGTGAGGGTGCGCTACGTGGATCCCGAGCCCGACAAGGTGCGGGAGGCCCTCACGGAAAGGACCCGGGCGGTGTTCGTGGAAACCCTGGCCAACCCCGCCCTCCTGGTGCCCGACCTCGAGGCCCTGGCCACCTTGGCCGAGGAACGGGGTGTGGCCCTGGTGGTGGACAACACCTTCGGGGCGGTGGGGGCGCTTTGTAGGCCCCTCAACTGGGGGGCCCACGTGGTGGTGGAAAGCCTCACCAAGTGGGCCTCGGGGCACGGCTCCGTGCTGGGCGGGGCGGTGCTTTCCCGGGAGACCGCCCTCTTTGAGGGCTACCCCCAGTTCCAGGAGCCGGATGCCAAGGGCCAGGTTCCCTGGGCGGCCCTGGGGCCGCGGTGCTTCGCGGACCGGGTCCGCACCCTGGGCCTCTCCCTGGGGGGATGAGCCTTTCTCCCTTCAACGCCTACCTTCTCTTCCAGGGGCTGGAGACCCTGGCCTTAAGGGTCAGGCGGATGAGCGAGACGGCGGCCCTCCTCGCCGGGCGCCTCCGGGCTCACCCCAAGGTCAAGGCCCTCCGCTACCCGGGCCTTCCCGAGGACCCCGCCTACAGGAACGCCCGGAAGTACCTGGCCTCGGGCGGGCCCATGCTCACCCTGGACCTGGGAAGCCAGGAGCGGCAAGCCGCTTCCTCGGGGCCATCCGCCTCTTCAAGGCCGCCAATCTGGGGGATGCCCGCACCCTGTTGGTGCACCCCTGGACCACCACCCACAGCCGCCTCAAGGAGGAGGCCAGGCTTCAGGCCGGGGTCACCCCAGGGCTGGTGCGGGTTTCCGTGGGGCTGGAAGACCCCGAGGACCTGTCGGCCCTTTTCCTGGAGGCCTTGGAGGCGGTGTAGCCGTGGGGGTTCGGCTTGTGAGGAGGAGATCTATGGCACATGCATGTTTAATCGTGAATAAAATCGCTAATGGACCCCTCCCACCTGCCCCCCTCTCAGGTCCTTGACGGGAGCTGGGCCCCGGGCTACCCTGACGAGAGGTTAGGAAGTAGATGCCCTTTACCGTTGGTCAGCTGGCCCGAGAGTTCGGCCTCTCCCCGGACGCCCTCCGCTATTACGAGAGGCTTGGCCTCCTTTCCCCCGAGGGGCGGACGCCCGCCGGGTACCGCCTCTACGGGGAAGAGGCCCGGCGCCGCCTCCGCTTCGTCAAGGAGGCCCAGGCCGCCGGGCTTAGGCTGGAGGACATCGCCGGGATCCTCCGCCTGATGGACGAGGGCAAGCCTCCCTGTCGCCACGTGCGGGAGGTTTTAGGGGCCCGCCTGGAGGAGGTCAGGCGGCGCCTTAGGGAACTGAGGGCCTGGAGCAGGCCTTGGCCGAGCGTCTGGCCTTTGCCGAGGCCCACCCCGACCCCGCCTGCGACGGGAAGGACCACTGCGTCTACCTGGACCCCCTTGACCCTGGAGCGAGCTCCAGGGTCTAGCCTGGGGGCATGGAGAAGAACCGCTTTCGCATCCGGGTCCCCAAGATCCACTGCGCAGGGTGCATCCGCACGGTGGAGCGTGCCCTGGGCCAGGTGGCGGGGGTGGAGAAGGTGAGGGTGGACTACCTCAGGAAGGAGGCCCACGTCCTGGGGGAGGCGGCCTTGGAGGACCTGCTGGCGGCCTTGGAGCGGGTGGGCTACCCAGGGGAGGCGCTGTGAGCTACGACCTCCTCATCGTGGGCTCGGGCTCCGCCGGGGTGGCGGCGGCCTGGAG